>JAPOYW010000604.1 GCA_026706425.1 Gammaproteobacteria bacterium | reverse complement strand
GTATGAACTCCCTGAAAACGGGGCCGTCAATCCTGCGCGTCGGGTTCCCCGTCCCAATGGTCGCGGGAATCCTCCGCACGGCCGATGAAGCGGAACGCCAGTTCGCCAAGGTGCGTCCCCACGCCGAACTTGCCGCTGTCGGGGTATTCGCAGACATCGGTGGCTCCCTTGCGGTAACTCTTGAGCCGCAACGCTCCAATGTTCGCGACCGGATTCAAAGCGCCAGCCGTGTCGTTTGACATCGAAGGTCCCCTCCCACCGAGTCTTCCGCGTGTGGTTGCCCCGGCTCCGGAGTGTCAACGACCGCCGCAGCATCCGCTAAGCTTTATTGCACGACCCGTCCAATGCAGACAGAGAGGATTCCGCATGCAAAACCGCCAAATCGTCATCGTGTCGTTGCCGACCGACAAGCTCGATGCCAGCCACTTCGATATGCGCACCGTCCCGATGCCAGAACCCGGCGACGGCGAAGTCCTGTGCCGGACGCTCGCGCTCACGGTCGGCGCAGGTCAACGCGCCGGTCTTCAGGGTAGCGCGAGCTACGCCGCGGCGCCGAAGAGCGGGGTCGTCATGGGCGGAACGGCGGTGGCGCGAATCGACGCTTCCAACGCCGACGGTCTCGATGTCGGTACATTGGTCACCTGCCCGTCGGGCTGGCAGGACTACGCGGTCCACAAGGCCGGCGCTGTTCATGTGGTTGAAGCCGGCGGCGATCCAGCCCACAACCTTGGCGTCTACGGGACGAACGGGCTGACGGCCTACTTCGGCCTATTCGATCTGGGCGAGCCAAAAGCCGGCCAGAACGTCGTCGTCTCCGCAGCCGCCGGTTCGGTCGGCCACATCGTCGGGCAGATGGCGAAGATCGCCGGTTGCCGCGTCGTCGGCGTGGCGGGCAGCGACGAGAAGTGCCACCTGCTCACCGACGACCTCGGATTCGACACCGCCGTGAACTACAAGAGTCCCGACTTCCGCCAGGAGTTCCGCGACGCATGCAGCGACGGCATCGACATCTATTTCGACAACACCGGCGGCGAGGTCCTCGGCGGCGCCTTGCGCCGGATGAAGCCGCACGGCCGCATCGTCTGCTGCGGGGTCGTGTCCCAGTACGACACCGGCAATCCCGCGCCGGGGCCGCGCGGCATTCCGGGACTCCTCGTCAACAACCGGATCCGCATGGAGGGTTTTCTCGTGTTCGACTACGCGGACCGCTACGGCGAGGCGCGGACCAAAATGCGGGAATGGGTGGAGTCGGGGAAACTCAAGCCGTTGCAGGACGAGTTCCACGGCTTGGAGGAAGCCCCCAGGGCTTTCATCGACATGCTCGCCGGCGGCAACGTGGGGACGCGCATCATCCGGGTCGCCGAATAGCGTCGCCGGGTGCAAACGGGACGCCGCAAGGGCGTCCCCTACGGTAATATCGGGGGTTGCCCTGCTTGGGGGAAACGCATGGAAATCGGGGACTGGAAATCGACCGGCTCGGTCGCGCTGCTACACCAGGAGCTTAGGCAACTCGGGCTCGACTCCAACATCGCCGAGCTCTCGTCGTTCGGCTTCACGGTGGTGCCGCCGGAGAAGGTGGGGCCGCCCGAGCTTGTCGAGGAAGTGCGAGAGGCGCTCGAAAAGACGATGCTGCGCCGTTACGGCCCGGACGGGCTCGCGCCGGAGCGCTGGGCCAACGTCAACGACATCCAGCGTTTCATGCTCTGGGAGGATCCGGTCTTCGAGCGGCTGTCCTACAACCCCGCAGGTCTCGGGCTTGCCCAGTACCTGCTCGGTACGGATTGCGTGTTGAGCCTCTGTGCCGCCTGGGTGAAAGGCCCGGGCGAAATCCGCACCGGCATCCACGGCGACTACCTGGACCCCGCCATCAACGCCCAGCCCGAGCGAGTCATCAACTGCAACATGCACTTCATGGTGACCGACTACACGAAGGACGACGGCGCCATCTCCTTCGTGCCGGGCAGCCACATGTGGCGCCGCCAGGTGACCGCCGGCGAAGCCGAGAAGTGGGCGGACCAGGCGGTCGCGGTGGAAGCGCCGGCCGGGTCCATGGTCATCTGGGGCAACCACACCTGGCACGGTTCGTATCCGAAGAAGACCCAGGGGCTGCGCATGACGCTGCAATGCGAATACATGCGCCGGCGCCACCAGACGGAGGAAGCCTACCGCGAGACCGTCACCCAGGAGGCACTCGATCGCAACCCGGTCCGCTTCGCCGGCCTGATGGACGTCTACAGCCTGTTTCCGTTCGGCAAGAGCGACTGGGACATCGAACGCCAAACGAACGCCGAGCCCGGTTCCAAGGGCGGCCAATCCATCAACGCCTACCGCAGCCTGTTCGACATGGAACCCGCCAACGGCCGTACCACGCTTCGTCCCCGCTACGACTACATGCACCACGACGGCAAGATGACCTCCGAACGGAACGCCGAACGCGCCCGCCGGATGAAAGCCGCGCAGAACGGCGTGCAAGACATAGAGCGGTCCAAGTCGTCGTGACGGAAGCAGCCGAGATGGTTGAAGACCTCGTCGTCGACGGCCTCAACATCACCGAGCGGGTCGCCGAGATCGAGGACCGGGGCTTCACCCTCGTCGAGGACTTCATCACGGCGGAGGAAGTCGCGCGAATCCGCCACGTCTTCGACACCGAGGTGCACATCACCGAAATGCGCGCCATCGGCACCAAGACCGGCAAGACCTGGCGCGCCCACAACCTGCTCGCCAAGACCCGCGCCGTCGACTACCTGTTCCTGGACCCGCGCATCCGCGCCCTCGTGGAGGGCGTACTCGGCAAGTACACGCAGATCAACGTCACGACACTGTTCAACGTGCTGCCCGGCGAAACCCGGCAGTTCCTGCATCAGGACGACGGGCTGTGGCCCATCAAGCGTCCGCACCCGCATTTCGTCTGCAACGCGCTGATCGCCCTCGACGACTTCGATCTCGAGAACGGCGCCACGCACATCGTGCCGTACAGCCACAAGTGGTACGACCGGCCCGTGGACCAGGACATCGAAACCCTGCGCGTCGTGA
>JAPOYW010000394.1 GCA_026706425.1 Gammaproteobacteria bacterium | reverse complement strand
TTGTCAAATTAGTCGGAATCTGAACGGTAGTGGCCATGGTCCCCCAGCACCCCGACCTCGACAGGCTCGAATCCACCGAACCCCAATGGCATTCGGTCGAGCCCGGCGAGTTGCTATGGCGGGTGTATTTCCGCAGCGGGGAGCATCCGTCCCGGTGGAATCAGTTCCGGGTGTTCGGTCCCACCGACGCGCGGTTCGACCACCATCTCGAAGACTCGCCAGGCGCGGGGCGCGCGGTCATGTACCTGGCATCAAGTCCCGTAACCTGCCTCGCGGAGGTTTTCCAGAAGACGCGCACGATCCATCGTACGCACCGCCGAGGGGCGTTGGTCGGTTTCGCGACGACGGCCCGGGTAAAGCTCCTGGATCTTAGGGGAACGTTTCCGACACGCATCGGCGCTTCGATGGGGCTGATGACCGGTGCGCGATCGGTGGCCCGTAGCTGGGCGAGGGGACTGTACGCGGCGTACCCAGAGGCGCAAGGTTTCGCCTACCCTTCTTCGATGCACGCGAACGCCACTGTAGTAGTGCTGAACGATCGTGCGGATCCCGAAGCCACGCTGCCGCGCTCGCCTGGGTTTCACAAAGCGCTCGACGACCCGAGCATGATCACGGTGCTCAAGAACGCCGCGCGTGAACTCGGGTACGTTATTCGTTAGTCGTCCTCTACGTGAGCGCCTGGTACGCCAACCGCTGAAAGGTCTCCTGATGGTCGTTGTTCGGCATCGCGCCGGCCATCATCACCTGCGTCAGGCAAACGCCCAGGAGTTCCTCGCTCGGGTCGGCCCAGTACGTGGTTCCGGCCGCGCCGTCCCATCCGTAGCTGCGCGCGGACCGGATCAGCGGCGCGGGACGGTCGCGGCCGTGGTAGGTCTCGACACCCAGGCCCCAGTGGAAGCCCGGGCCGGTTATCGGGATCTCCATGTCCCCGGTGTGGTTGCCGACCATGAGGTCCACCGTCTTGCGCCCGAGAACGCGGACGCCGTCCAGTTCGCCGCCGTTCAGGAGCATCTGCCCGAAACGCGCGTAGTCGCCCGCCGTGGTCACGACGCCGCCGCTGGAACCGCCGACGCAGAATTCGCCCGAGCCGGTGATCTTCTCCGAGGTCTCGCCGCGTTCGAACACCTCGAGCTTTACGCCGTCGCTGGACTGTCGCGGTATGTAGCAGTCGCCGAAGTGCCCGGCGAGGCCGTCCCTGACGTAGAAACCGGTGCTGTCCATGCCCAGCGGACCGAAGACGTTTTGCTGGAAGAACTCGTCGACGGGCTGACCGCTTGCCGCTGCGATGACTTCCGTGAGCACCGGATAGCCGACGTGGTACTCGAAGTGCTCGCCGGGGTGCGCCATGAGCGGCAGTTCGGCGAGTGCGCGAACTCGTTCCCGGGATGACAATGTCGGCGTGTCGTCGTCGCGACGCATCCAGCCGAGGGTCTTCAAGGCGTCGACGCCGTCGTACATACGCGCGAACACGTCCGCGTACCGCTCCCGGTAGAAGGCCGGCATCGTGCCGGGATTGAGGATGCCCGTGGTATTCGTCAGGCAATCGCGCACCGTGATGCCGCGCCTGGCGCGTTCGGTCATGCCCGGCGCGTTGGGAATCTGCACGCGGCTGTCGCCGAACTCCGGGAGGAACCGCGACACCGGGTCGTCCGGCGTCAGCAGACCGCGCTCGTAGAGTATGCAGGTCGCGACACCCGCCAACGGTTTGGTGTTCGAGAACATGCGGAACAGGCTCTCGGGCGTCGCCGGTTTGCCCGTCTCGAAGCTCAACACCCCGCGAGCCTCGAGATGGACGATCTGGCCCCGCCGCGCGATGAGCGTCACCAGGTTCGGCACGCGCCTATCGTCGATGTACGCCTGCATCGCCGGGCCGATCCGGTCGAGGCGTTTCGGATCGAAGCCAAGCGCAAGAGCGTCACCAGGCGGCAGAGCGGTCATGCCGGTTCCTCGAACACACGAACTCTCGGAAGGTCGTGAAGTCTAGAGACATGCGGTCGACACCACCAGAATCCATACAGGTTCTCCAACGACGCGCCTCGAGGATCAGGGCTGCGACGTGACCGGCTCCGCCTGTGACACGCTCAGCCGAGGAACTCGCATACAATCATTCGGTCGTTCCTAGGTTTCGACCTCCCGGTTCCTACGTTCGTCGGCGTCGGAGCGATAGGCTACTGCTGAGCGGTTTGGTGGATGGGATTGAACTTTGACGCAGCGGAACATCTCGAAGCCGTCGAGCGCCGGGTTTTCTCGCCGGAACGCGATGGCGATCCGGCCCATGCCGCGACGCTGTCGCGCCGCTTCGGAGCCCCGGCTAGACAAATGTGGAATGCGGTGACCGACCCAGAGCGGCTGCGGCGCTGGTTCATGCCGGTGAGCGGCGAACTCCGGCTTGGCGGTCGCTACCAGTTCGAGGGGAACGCGGGCGGAACAATCACCGCTTGCCAGCCGCCGTCGTTCCTCGCCGTTACCTGGGAGTTCGCCGGGGATGTGAGCTGGGTGGAGGTTCTTGTTTCGAACGATGGCGCCAACGGCGGACGCTTGACGCTCACCCACACCTACGTCCAGGAGTTTCCCGATCCAGACGATCCAACCGGCTACCTGCGCCGGGGACCGGGGGGCGAGATTCCCTTCACCGCCGTCCCCGACGGAACGGGGCGTACTCTCACTTGGACCCTGACGGTTGGGGTCGCCGTCCCTGTCCGCGAGAACGTCCATAATCCTTCCAATAGCCCAGCGACTAACTTCAGTGTAAAGTCAAGAAACAATTAGTCACAAAAGGCGAGGCGAAGGGAACATGACACCAAGAACTGTTACCAAGGCGCTACGTGCGGCGGGAATTCCCGCCATTATGCTGGCCTTTCTGGCCGGTACCGCCTTGACGGCAACTGCCGCCGAGGACGACTCTGACACCGCCGAGGACGACTCTGACACCGCCGAGGACGAAGGCGGCTATATCGAGGAGGTCGTCGTCACGGCCTCGAAGCGCGAGGTGAACCTCCAGGACTCGAGCCTCGCCATCACCGCGTACACCGGCG
>JAPOYW010000523.1:2216-3036 GCA_026706425.1 Gammaproteobacteria bacterium | reverse complement strand
ATCGGCGGTGACGACCAGGTCGGCGCGGATGTCTTGCTCGGTTGGCCAAGGTGACGGCAAGACGGTTGCGTTATCGACGCCGAGGTCAGCAACCGCCAGTTGAAACTGCTCGCGCATTGCGGTCGACGGCTCGACGTTCAAGAGCGACCGGGCACGCAAGGCGAAGGGCAGACCGATTCGGCCCGCTCCGCCTCCGACCTCGATGACGTCGTGATCGGACTCGACGTAACGCAAGGCTGCCGCCAACAGGGGTTCGGGTTGGCGGTGCGGATCGAAGCGATAGCCGGGCGCGTAGCGTTCCCAATAGGATTCGTCGAACGGATTGTTGAGCCGTTGCTGTTGCCTCGCGCGCGCGAGCACCATCTCGTTGTAGCGTTCCGCGTGGTCCATGTCTGGCTCGTCTCGATTCGCTGTTTGACCGTTGCCTGTAGTGGGCCGGCGTCGTCATAACGTGGGGCGGTGATAGCGTAGGTCTTTGGATGCCACCCGTCTGAACCCGGCATCGGAAGGGACGCTCGGTGTCGCAGCGAGGCCGCAGCGCTCGAACACGTCCCCAGCGCCTGGCGCGTCGACGGGCCGCCTCACAAGGGTTCGACCGAGGCGGGGTTCGGCGCTCCAGGATCTTTTCTCGTCCGGTCATTGCCACGGTTGGGTTGATCCTGGCCGTCACGTTGATCGCCAGCCTGGCCGTCGTGGCGTTTGACAGCAGTGGCCCGGCTCCGACTACCGATCCGCCTCCGGTTCGGCGGACCGGCTCGGAGGTAGAACTTGGGTCCGGGGCAACAAACCCCCCAAAGCCTCAGCCAACAGAGCTCAGCCC
>JAPOYW010000523.1:0-2206 GCA_026706425.1 Gammaproteobacteria bacterium | reverse complement strand
CGCAATGGGATCGGCCACCAGAGTTCAGCCTGGCCGACAGCGTGAACTACAGCGCTGAGATTGAGCTTGAAAACGGCGCGATCGTCGTGATTGACCTGTACGAGGAGCTTGCTCCGGAACACGTGAACAATTTTGTCTTCCTGGCCCAGGAAGGCTTCTACGACGACTTGACGTTCCACCGGGTGGTACCAGGCTTCGTCGCGCAGGCCGGAGATCCGACGGCGACGGGCACGGGCAGCGCCGGTTACACGCTGCACGACGAGCCGCTCCACGCAGGAAATGAGGACGCACTGTCGGTGACGCCGATTGGCGTCGTATCGATGGCGCGCAGCGGACTTGGCGCGTCTTCGTCGCAGTTCTTCATCAAGCTGGGCGACCAGGCGCATCTCGACGAGCAAGGCTTCACTGCGTTTGGCGTGGTGACGTCGGGGCTTGATCTGCTGTACGCGTTCGACTCGCGCGACCCCGCGAACGTGCCTCCGCCGCCGGCGGGAGCGCGGATCGTCGAGATTCGGATTATTGAGCAATAGCGAGCGTCGATGACGCTTGCCAAGGGAAACAGAGGTTTGGGATGGCCAGTTACAACAAGCGACCCGAGATGGCGCTCGAGGAGGGCGTCGCCTACAGCGCGACGATCGAGATGGAAGCAGGCGGCAAGATCGAACTCGAACTGTGGCCCGACAAGGCGCCGGAGCACGTGAACTCGTTCGTTTTCCTCGCGCGCGAGGGCTTCTATGACGGCGTCACATTCCACCGCATCATCAGCGGGTTCATGGCGCAGGGCGGCGATCCGACCGGCACCGGCACCGGGGGTCCGGGCTACAACGTGCCGGCCGAGTTCAACGACACCGCGCACGTCGAGGGCGTGCTCTCGATGGCTCGGGCGCAGGATCCGAACTCGGCGGGTAGTCAGTTCTTCATCTGCAACGCAGACGCGACGTTCCTGGACCGCCAGTACACCGCCTTTGGCAAGGTCACGTCGGGGATGGAAGTCGTGCTCGCGTTCCCGGAGCGCGACCCGCAACGGGCGCGAGAGCCGGGGCCGGCGATGAAGTCGGTGACGATCAGCGAGTCGTAGTCAGCGAAGAGCGGGCGCCATGTCCTCGCAGCCGCCGCAGATTCCACCGATTCCACCGATCGCGGTTGTGCTGCGGGTGGTCTCGATCCTGGGGATGGGCTTGACCTTCTCGGGCTGTGTGCTGGCGATGGTCGCCGCCGAATGGTGGTGGGCGATTGGGACAGGGATCGCGTTCGTCCCGTTCATGCTGATGATGGGCATCGTCGACCGGCTGATCCCGGACGTGTCGGAGTGGGCGGCGGATAACACGCCGCCGAACGACCGCGAGTCCTGAGGCCGGACGACGTTACGCGTCGACGCGGGCGGTGGCTGAACCGCGGACGACCTCGGCTCCGTCCTGGTTGACCGTCGAGACGGCGAGGTCGACGAGGCTGACTCCGTCTTCCTCGCGGATGTCTTCGATCGTGGCGGTCGCAGTCAGGCTGTCGCCGGGCCAGACCTGGGCGACGAAGCGGACGCCGTACTTGGTCAGGCGTCCGTCGCCGACGTAGTTGGTCAGCATCTTGCCGGTCAGGCCCATGCTGAGCATGCCGTGCGCGAAGACTGTCGGGTAGCCGGCAACCTGAGTGGTGAAGATCTCGTCGGTGTGCAGCGGGTTGTAATCGCCCGAAGCGCCGGCGTACTGGATGATCTGGGTGCGGGTGAGGTTGTCCACGACCTGTTCGCTGTGCTGGTCGCCGACGCTGAGGTTCGCTTTGCTGAGCGGCATCGTTAGCTCTTTCCTGCTGTGGCTTCTCGGTGGTGACCGCTACTCAACGACGCGAGAGGTCTGGACGCCGACGGAGCGCGCGGTCACGACGAGGACACCATCCTGGTTGTAGTACTCGGTGATCGACTCGCTGAAGTTGAGCGAGCCCCCGCGGCGGCCTTCTCGGGTCCAAGAGTTGCCCGGTTTGTCGACTGCCTTGAGCACGTCCCCGGGCTGGATCGGCGCGTGGTACTCGTAGTGCTGCTCGGCGTGGAAGCCGGTGCCTCCGCTACCGCCGGAAGATTCTCGCTTGATGCCGGTCGGTTCCTTGCCCGAGCCGAACCAGGGCTGGCCGACGACGGGTCGCAGGCTGTAGCCCTCGGTGAACTGCGCGGAGGCCTGGACGAAGGTCGGCGGGGGGATGACGTGGCCGGGCTCGG
>JAPOYW010000081.1 GCA_026706425.1 Gammaproteobacteria bacterium | reverse complement strand
CCACCTGTTCGACGTCGACCTGCCCGACGGCACTCGGCTCCTGGAGTCCCGCGGAACCGCGCCGGGCGATCATGCGACCGTGACGGACACGCCCTTCGGCCCATTGGGGCTAACCGTCTGCTACGACGTTCGATTCCCGCTGCTCTACCAGCGGCTCGCGGATCTCGGCGCGGTTGCGATCGCGGTGCCGAGCGCGTTCACGAAGACCACGGGGCGGGACCACTGGCACGTGCTGCTCAGAGCCAGGGCGATCGAGTGCCAGTGCTACGTCATTGCCCCGGCCCAGCACGGCGATCACGAACATCGTGGCCGCCAGTCCTACGGTCACGGCCTGATCGTCGATCCCTGGGGCGACATCGTCGCCGAGTGCGAGGGCGGGGACGGCTTCGTGCTGGCCGACATCGATCCGGCCCGGGTGGACGAGGTCCGCCGGCAACTGCCGAGTCTGGCCAATAGAGGGCGATTCCAATGAGCGAACGCGTTCCGTCGAATCCGCTGCTGGCGCTGGCAGCACTCGTCGTCGTCGCCGCCGGCATCAAGGCGGCGGAGCAGGTCATGGTGCCGTTCCTGCTGGCCGCGTTCATCGCCACGATCGCCGCAACGCCGGTGTTCTGGCTGCAACGACGCCGCCTGCCCGTGGGCCTCGCCATCACCGTGGTGGTGCTCGGCCTGATTGCGGTGCTGATCGGCTTCGGCGCCATTGTGGCCGAGTCGGCCGACGCGTTCCGTGCACGCCTGCCGTTCTACCAGGAGCGGGCCATTGCCCTGCTCGAGCCCACCCTCGCGTTCCTCGGCGGACTGGGCATCGAGCTTTCGCCGGAGCTGCTCGATCCCGGCCGGGCGCTGGGTTTTGCCGGGGAGGCCTTGGGCAGTCTCGGCAGCGTGCTCACGAACAGTTTCTTCATACTGCTCGCGGTGGTGTTCATCCTGACCGAAGCCTGGAGTTTCCCCCGCAAACTGGGGACCGTGCTCAGTCATCCCGAACGGGACCTGCCGCACTTCAAGCGCTTCGCGGAGAAACTCAACCGCTACTTCGCGATCAAGACCACCGTCAGCGTCGCCACGGGCGTATTCGTGGGCCTGGCGCTGTGGCTCCTGGGCGTCGACTTCCCGATCCTGTGGGGGCTCCTGGCCTTCCTGCTGAACTACGTGCCCAACATCGGCAGCGTCATCGCCGCGATTCCGCCGGTGCTGCTCGCGATCATGCAGTTGGGGCCGATCAGCGCGCTGGCGACGGCGGGGGTCTTCCTGGTGGTGAACGTGGTTATGGGCAGCGTCGTGGAGCCCAAGTTCATGGGCCGGGAACTCGGCTTGTCGACGCTGGTGGTGTTCCTGTCCCTGGTGTTCTGGGGCTGGATGCTGGGACCGGTGGGCATGCTGCTGTCCGTGCCGCTGACGATGACCGTGAAGATCGCCATGGAAGCCAACCCGTCCACCAACTGGATCGCCCACCTGCTCGATCCCGCCGACGCGCGCCCGGGCACCGCGGACGACGACGAGGAGCCGGACGACGATGGACAAGCCGGTTCGGATCCGTGAGCTACGAGCGGGACAACGTCCGGAGCATGGCCGGCTACGTCTACGGCGAACAACCGCAGGATCCCGGTATCGTCAAGCTCAACACCAACGAGAATCCCTATCCGCCGTCTCCCGCCGTCGCGGACGCGATTCGTTCGTTCGACGCCGGGACACTGCGCCGCTACCCGCCTGCGACCGCCGACGGCTTCCGCCGCCAGGTGGCCGCCCGATTCGGCCTGGCGGTGGACCAGGTGGTGGTCACCAACGGCGGGGACGAGGCGCTGAGACTCGCGATCACGACCTTCGTGGATCCCGGGGCGACCTTCGGAACCACCGAGCCGGGCTATTCGCTGTGCCCGGTACTCGCCAACGTGCAGGGCTGCGAGGTGGCTTCGGCCGAGTTGACCGCCGACTGGTCGTTGCCCGACGGCTTCGCCGGGAGGATGAACGCCGCCGGCGCCAAGCTGACCTGCCTGGTGAATCCCCATGCGCCGTCCGGCGTTCTCGTGGATGCCGACACGGTCGCGGCGGTCGCGCAGGAACTCGACGGCGTACTGCTGGTGGACGAAGCGTACGTGGACTTCGTGGATCCCGGACTTCGCCACAACCTGACGTCTCTCCTGGTCCGCCACGACAATCTGCTGCTGCTCCGAACACTGTCGAAGGGTCATTCGCTCGCCGGAATGCGCGTCGGGTTCCTGCTCGGCAACGCCGGCCTCGTCGAACCGATCCTTACCAAGACCCGGGACAGCTACAACGTCGACGCTCTTGCGCAGGTCGCGGCGGAGGCGGCCTTCGCCGATCGCGCCTACGCCGAGCGGGGCTGGCGTGCTGTCCAAGGAGAGCGCCGACGACTGACGGTCGGGCTCGTCGAACTGGGGTTTGCCGTCGCGGAGTCGCAATCGAACTTCGTGCTCGCTGCGGCGCCAACGGGCGTGTCGGCGGGGGCGTTGTTCCTGGGGCTGCGGGAACGCGGCATCGTGGTTCGCCACTTCGACACGCCGCGGCTGTCGAACAGTTTGCGCATCACGGTCGGCACGGCCTCCGAAAACGACTTGCTGCTGGCGGCGATCGGGAAAGTCACCTCCGGTCCGCGCCGCAACCGTTGACGCCTTCGGGATTGCTACAATCGCGCGGCTGCCAACATGAACCAACGCATCTGGGTTATTCGCCACGGCAAGTCCGCGCGCCCCTTCGGCGTGCTGGACTTCAGCCGCCCCTTGGCGAAACGCGCGAGCGAGGATGCGGCCCTGATCCGGGACTGGCTCGACTCGGGCCCCACCCTCTTCGTGCCGAGCTCCGCAGCGCGCGCCGTGCAAACCGCGCAACTGCTTACCGACGATGGCCCCGTTTTGCCGAATGCGGATCTCTACGTGGCGTCTCCCGGCGAGTTTCTCGGTGTCATCGAAGACACGGTCGCGGGACACGGGGATGACCGCGTGGCGTTCATCGGTCACAACCCGACCGTGACGTCGCTCGTCAACCACCTCGCGGGTCGGGCCGTGACCGATAGCGTGCCGACGCTGGGGGGCG
>JAPOYW010000185.1 GCA_026706425.1 Gammaproteobacteria bacterium | reverse complement strand
GCCGAAGACCTGTCCACGACCGTTTCTGCCGCCCCGGCAGCGGCGGCGCAGCCCCAGGACCGTCTCTTCCGTAACAAAAGACCCCTCAACCTGACAAATCCCCTACTGCCGCACCGTTAACAGGGGATCAAGGACCTTTTTCGGGCTAGCGCCGAAAAAGTCCGGCAGGCTGCTAGAATCAGTGTTCTTTGCCTGACCCCGAGGACGAACATGGCTTGGAACGATCCCGGTCGCAACGACGACCCTTGGAGCCGGGGCGGCGGCCAGGCGCCGCCGGATCTCGACGAAGCGTTTCGCAAGTTCCAGGCGAGGCTGGGCCGCCTGTTCGGCGGACGCGGCGGTTCGTCCGGCGGCAAGGCGGGTCTCAACTGGCGGTCCGTCGGGATTGGCTTGGTCGTCCTTGTCATCGCCTACGGTGTTTGGGGCGTCTACCAACTCGACGAGCAGGAACGGGGCGTGATCTTCCGCTTCGGCAAAGTGCTTCCCGAGGCCAAGCAGCCGGGCATCAACTGGCGGCCGCCGCTGATCGATCAACTTCAGCGGGTGAACATCACCCGCGTGGAGTCCCACAGCCACCAGGCGGAGATGCTCACCGAAGACGACAACATCGTTGCCGTCAACCTGACCGTGCAATACCGCCTCTTGAACCCGATCGACTACGCGACCAAGGTCAGAGACCCCGAGGCATCTCTCGTGGATGCCACGGAGAGCGCGCTCCGGCACGTCGTCGGGGGCTCCCAGATGGAGCCCGTGCTCACCGAGGGCCGCGTAGCGCTGGGCCAGGAGGTGGAGGAACGCATCCAGCGCTATCTCGACATCTACGAGGCGGGCATCCAGGTGGTGACGGTCAACATCGACGACAGCGCGCCGCCGGACCCGGTTCAGGCGGCCTTCGACGATGTTCAGAAGGCCAAGGAGGACAAGGACCGTGCGGTGAACGACGCGAACGCCTACGCCGCGACGGTCGTTCCCGAGGCCCGGGGCGAAGCGGACAGGGCCGTCCAGGAAGCCGAGGCGTACCGCGACCAGGTGGTCGCCGAGGCCACGGGCGAGGCGCAGCGCTTCCTGAAGCTCTTGGCCGAGTACAAGCAGGCGCCCGAAGTGACCCGGGACCGGTTGTACGTCGATGCCTGGGAATCGGTGCTGCAGAAGGTCTCCAAGGTGGTCGTCGACGTCGGCGACGACAACATCATGGTCCTGCCACTCGACAAGGGTGCGGGAATCGGCGAACTGCGCGATGTCGTCACCGGCGCAGCCGCCAGCGACGCGACCCAACGCCGCTGATGGATCGGAGGAGGTAACCTAAGTGAAACTAAAGACACTATTGATCGTCGTCGGTGCCTTGGTGGCCGTGTTGTTGCTGTCCAACGCGGTCTACGTGGTCATGGAGACCCAGCGGGCGGTGAAGCTGCGGTTCGGCGAGTTCGCCAATGCGGACATCGAGCCGGGCCTCCACTTCAAGATCCCGTTCGCGGAGCAGGTGCGAAAGTTCGATGCCCGGGTGTTGACGGTCGATGCGCCGGTGAGGCGCTACCTGACGATCGAGCAGAAGCCGCTTGAAGTGGACTCTTTCGCCAAGTGGCGCATCGGTGACGTGGCGAGGTTCTACACCAGCACCTCGGGCGACGAGACCATAGGAAGCAACCGGCTCCTGGAACGGGTCAACGAGGGTTTGAGGAACGAAATCAGCCGACGCCCCCAGTACGATGTCGTCTCCGGCGAGCGCGACCAGTTCATGGCCGACCTAAGAGCCCTGCTCAACCAGGAGATGATGGATGAGATGGGCATCGAGGTGATCGACGTTCGGGTCAAGAAAATCGACCTGCCGACCGATGTCGAAGACGCGGTGCACCAACGCATGAACTCTGCCCGTGAGATCGAGGCGAACCAGTACCGCGCCGACGGCCAGGAACTGGCGATCGGCCGTAGAGCCGACGCCGATCGCCAGGTGACCGTCATCATCGCCGAGGCCTACCGGGACGCGGAAAATATTCGCGGTGACGGCGACGCCCAGGCGACCAAGATCTACGCCGACGCCTTCGACCAGGACCGGGAGTTCTACGCCTTCACCCGTCGCTTGACGGCCTTTGCGGCGTCGTTCGACGATGCGGACGATATGATTGTCTTGGATCCGGATAGCGACTTCTTCCGGTATCTGCAGTCGGGCGAACTGCCGTAGGGACGATCCTAACGTGCCCGAAGGGCACGCGGTCGCCAGGAAACGGTTCGCATAGACCCAAACGGCGAGGATCGTCTTCCTTAGGCGCGATTCAAGAGCGCAGTAAAGCCATGAGCGGTCGAAATGTCGTCGTCATCGGCACGCAATGGGGCGACGAGGGCAAGGGGAAGATCGTCGACCTCCTGACCGAACGCGCCGCCGCCGTGGTGCGCTTCCAAGGCGGCCACAACGCCGGCCATACGCTGGTCATCGACGGCAAGAAAACCGTCTTGCACCTCATCCCCTCGGGCATTCTGCGCGACGGCGTTCAATGCCTGATCGGCAACGGTGTCGTGCTGGCCCCCGGTCCGCTGCTCGACGAGATTCGCGAACTCGAGGCCAAGGGCGTCCCCGTTCGCGACCGGCTGCGCATCTCGCCCGCGTGTCCGCTGATCCTTCCCTACCACGTCGCGATGGACGCGGCCCGGGAGAAATCCCTGGGCGAGCAGAAGATCGGCACGACCGGCCGTGGCATCGGTCCGGCCTACGAAGACAAGGCTGCCCGCCGCGGGGTGCGCTTGGGCGATCTTTTCTACTGGCAGCAGTTCTCCTCGAAGCTCGCCGAGGTCATGGCCTACTACAACTTCCTGCTCGCCGACTACTACGCGGCCGAGCGCGTGGATTTCCAGCAGACCCTGGATTCAACCCGCGAAGTGGCGGACGAGTTGCTGCCCATGGTGGACGACGTCGGCCCGATACTTCACGACCTCCGGGACGCCGGCGAGAACATCCTGTTCGAAGGGGCCGAGGGAACGTTGCTCGACATCGACCGCGGTACCTATCCGTTCGGGACATCCGCCGGCACGACGGGGGGCGGGGCCGCTGGCGGCGGCG
>JAPOYW010000005.1 GCA_026706425.1 Gammaproteobacteria bacterium | reverse complement strand
TTTCGCCGGCCGAGTTGCCCTGGGCGTCGATCAACGGAAGTTTCATCGCCTGCCGCCTCGCCGCTTGGTCTGTCGGATCCGAACCAGACCATTGGTCGCGCCCGGCACCGATCCCTTGACGAAGACCAGATGCCGATCCGCGTTGACATCCACCACTTCGAGATTCATTGATGTCGTCGTCTTGCCACCCATCCGACCCGCCATCCGGGTGCCCTTGAGCACGCGACCGGGCGTCGTGCCTGCGCCGACCGAGCCGGGAGCGCGGTGCCGGTCGCTCTGACCGTGAGTCCGGGGTCCGCCGCGGAAGCCGTGTCGCTTGACGGTTCCGGCGAAGCCCTTGCCCTTGGAGATGCCCTGGATGTCCACGCGGTCGCCGGTCGAGAACACCTCGGTTGCATTGACCACGGCGCCCACTTCCAGGTCGACCAACTCGTCCGCTTCCACCGGGAACACTGCGAGGTGCTTGAGCGGGCCGTTGTTGCCGGTGTGTCCGCGCTCGGCCTTGCTGATCCGCCAGGCGGGCGCTTCGCCGTACCCAACCTGGACTGCGGAGTAGCCATCGCGCGATTCGGTCATGATCTGCGTGACGGGACAGGGGCCAACCTCGAGCACCGTGCAGCCCACAACCGCCCCGGCCTCGTCAATCACCTGGACCATGCCCAACTTCTTACCGAGGAGTCCGGGTATCGCCATGATTAGAGCTTGATTTCGACGTCAACACCCGACGACAGTTGCAGCCGCATCAGGGAATCGACGGTTCGGCCGGTGGGTTCAATGATGTCGATGATCCGCTTGTGGGTGCGGATTTCGAACTGCTCGCGTCCGTCCTTGTGGACGAAGGGCGAGCGAATCACCGTGTACTTGCGAATTTCGGTAGGCAGCGGAATGGGCCCGGCGACACCGGCGCCGGTTTTCTCGGCGGTGTCGAGAATCTGCGCAGCCGACTCATCGAGAACCCGATGGTCGTATGCCTTGAGCCGGATGCGTATCTTCTGCCGAGCCATTTTGCCGTCTCTCTGCCCTGCGATGTCTCTGGTTCGGCGCTATTCCAGGATGGTCGTGACCGCGCCCGCGCCGACCGTGCGGCCGCCCTCGCGAATCGCAAAGCGCAAACCCTCCTCCAGCGCAATCGGCGAGATCAGGCGCACCTGCATCTGCACGTTGTCCCCAGGCATCGCCATCTCCACCCCCTCCGGCAAGCCAATCTCGCCCGTCACGTCCGTCGTGCGAATGTAAAACTGCGGTCGGTAGCCCGGGAAAAACGGACTGTGCCGCCCGCCCTCGTCCTTACTCAGGATGTACACCTCCGCCGTAAACGCCGTGTGCGGCGTGATCGAACCCGGCGCCGCCAACACCTGTCCGCGCGTGATCTCGTCCCGGTCAATCCCACGCAACAGACAACCCACGTTGTCCCCCGCCTCGCCCGTCGGCA
The DNA here is from genome assembly GCA_026706425.1 of Gammaproteobacteria bacterium. Classification (GTDB taxonomy): domain Bacteria; phylum Pseudomonadota; class Gammaproteobacteria; order Pseudomonadales; family Azotimanducaceae; genus VXYL01. The sequence goes on along the minus strand of JAPOYW010000005.1, from coordinate 1,621 downwards.
GCGTCTTCTTGAACATCTCCACGCCCGTCACCACCGTCGTCCGCGTGTCCTTGATGCCCACAATCTCAATCTCCTCGCCACTGTTCACCACCCCCCGCTCGATCCGCCCCGTCGCCACCGTCCCACGCCCCTTGATCCCGAACACGTCCTCAATCGGCATCAAAAACGGCTGCTCCACCGGCCGCGGCGGCGTCGGCACGTACTCGTCCACCGCCTCCATCAACTCCATGATCGAGGCGTACTCCGCCGCACTCGGATCCGTCGAGTCCGACTCCAACGCGTGCAACGCCGAACCGCGGATCACCGGAATGTCGTCCCCCGGAAACTCGTAGTCACTGAGCAGCTCCCTGACCTCCAGCTCCACCAAGTCCAACAACTCCTCGTCGTCCATCTGATCCACCTTGTTCAAATAGACCACCATCCGCGGCACCCCCACCTGACGCGCCAACAAAATGTGCTCCCGCGTCTGCGGCATCGGACCGTCCGGCGCCGCCACCACCAAAATCGCCCCGTCCATCTGCGCCGCACCCGTAATCATGTTCTTGATGTAGTCCGCGTGACCCGGCGCGTCAATGTGCGCGTAGTGCCGCGCCTCCGTCTCGTACTCCACGTGCGCAATCGCAATCGTGATCCCCCGCGCGCGCTCCTCCGGCGCCTTGTCAATCGAGTCGAAACTCGAAAACGACACGTTCTCCGACTGCATCGCCAACGCCTTCGTGATCGCCGCCGTCAGCGTCGTCTTGCCGTGATCCACGTGCCCAATCGTGCCCACGTTCACGTGCGGCTTGGTTCGCTCGTATACCTGTCGCGCCATCGTGTCGTTCTCCCTGCAGCTGGCTGCTGTCTAGCTGGTCCTCGGACCGGTAGTCCTCTAGTTGGCGGCGGATGGAGCCCGCATCCAGACTTGAACTGGAGACCTCGTTCTTACCAAGAACGCGCTCTACCGACTGAGCTATGCGGGCCCGTATCTGCCTTCCAAAACCGTCTGTACTGCTCCGTCCGAGCCGTCACTATCGATCCGGCCCATTCCGATACCAGAACCGCTGGCAACGCTTCACCGTGCCGCGGCGGCCCACAATTGCTGACTGTGCTGGTGCCGGGGGCAGGATTCGAACCTGCGAAGCCTTTCGGCGCCGGTTTTACAGACCGGTGGTATTAGCCACTCACCCACCCCGACACTCTTCTCATCTTACTCCCATCCTCCTCCTCCGCACATCCACCGGACAGCCCCGCAGAGCGTCAATCTCTGTTCACCAGCACGCAAACAGATCGAGTCCAACTGGAGCCCAAGGGGGGATTCGAACCCCCAACCTGCCGATTACAAATCGGCTGCGCTGCCAATTGCGCCACCTGGGCCTGACTCGATCCTAAAGCGATATTCATTCATCAGACAGTTTTTTGCATTTGACGCAATCAACGAAATCCCTATCCTGCAATCGCGTTTATTCATCATTCAATCCGCTCGATAAACGCTTGATAGGGGAATCCCATGAATCGCCTCTTGATCGCCCTGGTTGGGGCGGCCCTTGTTGTCGGCGCGTTTGGGCTCGCGACTGTGCAATCCGTGTCGGCTCAGCCTGCTGGACCTGCCGTCTGCCTCTCTCTCGCCCCCGGCGAGCAC
>JAPOYW010000407.1 GCA_026706425.1 Gammaproteobacteria bacterium | reverse complement strand
GTCGAGCTTCAGGTCGTTGTGGACGAGGGAGACGCGCTGCGGATCCGGGCGGGTGTCTTCGAGGCGGTCGTGGACCGCCGACATCTCGGCGTCGTAGCGGTCGTCGGCTACGAGATCCCAGCGTTGCTTCCAGCCTTTGAGTTGCCGGGCGACGAAACCGTCCGGCCTGCCGAGCCGGCCGAGGTCGACCGCCTCCGGATCGAGCGTATGGAATTCGGCGATTCGGTCCACCAGCGCCATGCCGATGCGCGATCCGATGTCCCGGTGATGGCGCATGGTGGGAGGAACGACACCTCGGATGACCTCGCCGCGCCGCCGTTCCATGACGAAGAAGTCCGCGCCGCCGATGGTGTGGTCGTCGCAGAAGAGATACGCCCTGGGGGCCGCGTCGAAGATCCGCCACAGCCGGGACAGTACGCGGTACTCGCGTTTCATGTCGTGGGCACCCGGCGCCAGGTCGCCGAAAGGCGGCCGGCGCAATACGAGCTCGGACTCGCCGAAGCGAATGAGGTAGGTCAGGTTGGCGGAGCCGTTGGGAAACTGCGCCACCTCGAAGCGTCCCGCGGCGTCGAACACGTCGCCCGGCAGATTCGCACGCAGGTAGTCCTCGATCCGGGGCCAGTCGAGATCCTCTCCAGGACGCACCGGCGCGAGTTCCGGCAACGCCTCGTCGGCGAACGGATCGACTTCGGTTCGTTCCAACGCTTATGTGTCCCCCTGGTTCGCAAGAATGGCGCACCTGCGAGCGGTTGTCACCGGCTCTGGCGAGTTCGCCTAGGTGAAGGCTGTAAAACATGTGAGATTCCGGTTGACGGATCACAATTACTGGATATAATCACAGTTATTTGACGACCCCGTCCGACACCACGGATATCGAGGTCGTCGCGAGCTGGCCGGCGGGTCGGCCAAAAGCAAGGAACTAGACATGAACGCCGTCGCGACTTCCCTTCAACCTCTCGAATCCGTGGCCGACGATCTCGTCTCGAGTTGCCGGACCATCTCACGGCACGGCTATCGCCTCCTCGTCCTGTTGCGCGAGTTCGACATGCGCAGGGGCTACCGGGAAGCCCGCGGCAAGGGTCGGTGTGCCGCCAACAGTGCCGAATGGCTGGATGCCCGGTGCGGCATCGGACGCGACGCGGTGCGCGACAAGCTCCGTGTGGCGTACGCGCTGCTCAACCTGCCGCAAATCGAGGCGGCCCTCGAAGACGGCGAATTGACTTTCGCCAAGGTTCGGGCGCTGATCGAGGTCGCGACGTTTGACAACGAAGGCGCGTTGCTGGAACTCGCGCGCACGATGACGGACGCCCAGGTCGGGAAGTATTGCCAGCGGCTCGGTGCCCGGACAGCTTTCGTCGCGAGGGGCGGCAAAGTGCGGTAGCGGTCTGTCGGAGCAATCGCGTGTAGGTGACTGCGCCGATATACTCGTTGCCTAGGCCAGCAGGGGGGTGCAGCCATGGCGCGAGTCGTTCTCTACCACAACCCGGCGTGCAGCAAATCGCGTGGTGCTAAGGAGATACTCGAGGAGCGGAACGTCGACTTCGACATTGTCGAGTACCTGAAGGCACCGCTGGGCGAGGCGGATCTCCGGCGCATTCTTGAGTTGGTCGACGACCCGCCGGCGGAACTGGTCCGCAAGGACGGGAACTTTCGGGAACTCGGTTTGAACGCCGGCGACTACACGTCGGCCGATGCCGTGGTGGGACTTTTGGTCGAACATCCGAAGCTGATGCAGCGTCCCGTTGTGGTTCGCGGCGAACGGGCAGTGATCGCGCGCCCCTCCGAGAAAGTCGAAGAACTCATCTAGCCAACAGGGCCTGGCCGGACCCCCGCCCGTGCCGCTGGTTCTGACCGAACAGCGTTGGCTGCGGTTCGGCGCATTCTGCGCGTTCTACTTTGCCCAAGGCGTCCCGCTCGGGTTGCTGTCGGTCGCCATTCCGGCGTGGCTTGCCGAACAGGACACGAACGTGGGCGAACTTGCCTTGTTCACGTCGGTCGTATCCCTTCCCTGGGCGGGAAAGCTCATCGCCGGCCCGTTCATGGACCGGTTCACGTTCCAGCCGATGGGGTTTCGGAGGCCATGGGTGCTGTTTGCGCAGGCGGGGCTCACCGTGTCCCTGGTCGTCCTTGCGCTGACGCCATTCGATGTCGACGCGATCGCGCCGCTGATGGTGGTTGGATTCGTGACCAATGCCTTCGCGGCTACCCAGGACGTCGCCGTCGATGGAATGGCCATCGACGTTCTGCCGATGAACGAGCGGGGCCGCGCGAATGCGTTCATGGCGTTCGGGCAGGTCGCGGGGCGACCACCTGACCTTCGGCCAGGACTTTCTCATCATGGGCTGCCTCTTCGCCGTCTCGGCTTTGGGGTTGTTGTTCTTCAAGGAAGCACGCCATCTGCGGCGCCTCCAGGAGCTCAAGGCTCGTCTCCTTTGACTGACTTGTCGCGCTAACGGCGTTCTTCACGCAACAGAGGATCAGTCGGGTGGGTTTGCCGATTCCGGCGGCTCGTAGTGCTCTTCGAAGATGACGCGGTCCCGGTGGATCGTAACCACCGCATCGCCGCCTGAGCCGGTTGCCGGTGGCCGGATTCTGACGATGTCGTCCAGGGGTCCGTCAATTGGGCCGTCGTATCCCCCCAGGGCCACTAGGCGTCCGTCCGCAGGGTCGTACCAGATCATTTCGCCACGGATCTCTCCGAACCCCAATGCGCCGCGGTGTCGTCGAAGGACCACGGGGTGGCGACCAACTGCAGGGCGGTGAATCCCTGCGCGGCGCGGATATCGATGTATTCCCGGGTCTCGTCGATGCCGAGCGACGCCAGCAACTGCCAGGGCGTGTCGGCGACGTAGTAGAACGGCTCGCCGGACTGGTGCGTCAGGTAGCGACCGTTGGCGCTGACCTTGAGCGGACCGTCGAACGCAACGGACCCTGCGCAGGACACGCAGGCGAGTACGAGCGCCAGCCGTCCCACGATCAGTGCTAGCGGAACTCGGGCATGACCTCTTCGGCGGACAGCTGGGCCGGTTCATGTGTGGCCTTCCCGCAGAACCGGATGA
>JAPOYW010000395.1 GCA_026706425.1 Gammaproteobacteria bacterium | reverse complement strand
TCCTGCCGTTCGGGCCGCTCGTCGGTTTGCAGGCCGCGGTGACGCGTCGCGGGATGAGCGGCGCCGTGGTCGGACCGGGCGAAGCGCTGACGATGCCCGAGGCGCTCGTGGGCTACACCCGCGTGGCCGCACACCTCACGTTCGAGGAGGACGAGAAGGGCACGATCGAGATCGGCAAGCTGGCCGACCTCGTGGTCCTGTCGCAGGACCTGCTGACGATCGACCCGGAGCGGACGACCGACACCGAGGTCGACCTGACGGTGCTCGGCGGCCGCGTGGTCCACGAACGATAGGCGCGCCTGGAGAGATGCGGGCTCCCCACCGCCGCCGACCGCGAACGCGTCGGATCGTGCTACGAACTGACCCTGCCGCGATGAACGGATTGGCGGAACAGGCGCAGTACGTTGGCAGCCCGGAGCACAAGGACGTCCCGAGCTTCGCAGGCCCGCCGCGCCTGCGTGCCGACGCTTCGTGCTGCCCGCGAGGCCTCGCGGACGGCCAACAGATGATCACCGAATGGCTGCGCGAGGCAATCCGTCGAGGCGCTACGGGAACTCCGTGGGAGGGGGCATTTCCTCGCTACGTGTGGTACAAGCACGAGGAGACGGTCTTCGAGGGCCGTCTGGTGAACCGGACGACCGGCGAGTACAAGGGGTACCCACTCGAGCGAAACGAGTGGCCGGACGGCATTGAGGAGATATATGCCGATCACGTTCGAGACTGAATGGGTGGCGGCCGAGGAGGTCAAGGGGCCGGAGCTGGCCTCGACCTGGGCATCCCTGCTGATTCGAGTCGACGACTCCGTGGTCACCCGTGTCCTGGATCGGCGAGCGCAGACCGTGCGCGATCACGTATACGTGCCGCTCTACCCGCTTGCGGAATCGCTCGTCACGAACTGGTGGTTCCTGCTGCACGAGGTCGGCAACCCTGCGAAGGACGACGACGAAGCGTTCATACGGCGACATGCCCTCGTGTCCATCAGGGACGGGTACGCGTTCCCGAAGCTCCAGGCGACCTCGTCTGGAAGTCGGATCCTCCTGACTTGGACGGCCGATTCGCCCCGCTGGGCCGAGCTCGACTACCAGGGTGAGAATCGGATCTGGGTCGACAGGATTGAGTTTCGTGAGACGTGCACGGATCTCGTGGATCGGGTAGTTCGGAGACTCATGGCTTTCGGGATTGAGAGAACCCTTCTTCAGGAAGAATGGGCGACGATTCAAGCCGCAGATCAGGACGAGGCACTCTTCTGCAGAACTGCAGCGGGTCTCGGCTGGGATCCGTATGATCTGGACGACTCACAGCGAAGAACGGTGCTTCAACTCGAGCGGGCGCTGGATGACGCGGTTCTCGAGGAAGCCATCGCCGTTCTGGACGTCGCGCAACTTGAAGAGAACGTGGACGCCATCGCTGCGGCGCTCGACCCCGGAAACTGCACCCGCCTCCCTCTGGAGCATATCCGGGCGTTGCGCGATACGCTACCGCGGGTGGCCGATGGCAGCCCGTGGAGAGCAGGCTATGCCCTGGCGCGAAACCTGCGAGAGCTCCTGGGCCTGGCTGGAGAACCCCTGCCTACTACAAGCGCGTTGGGCGAAGCCCTCCACGAGCGTCCCGACGTACTGGAGGAAGCTACGCGGCCCCGCGATTTCGGCGCCGCTAGACTCGTGAACGGTGTCGTGACATCGAACGAGGACGGCCTTCCCGCCCTCGCCCTCCGGCAGGGACCCGAGAGCGGTCGGAGATTCCACTTCTGCAGAGGACTGGCGGAGATACTGACGTCGCCCGACTCGCCGGCGCTGCTGACGCAAGCGCAGTCTGATCGCCAACAGCGTGGCCGAGCTTTCGCGGCCGAGTTTCTTGCCCCGGCGGAGACCCTGCGGGCCAAGGTGCCCCGACCCGTTCTGGACGAGGAAAGCGTTGATGAACTGGCGGGAGAGTTTGGAGTATCGCCCTTGCTGATCTTGTATCAACTGCAGAATCACGAGATCGCCAGGATCCGGTAGGTCGCCGGGCAGCCGATGCGAGGAGGTGCGGACCTCGAGCGACTGCACGTGCCCCGACCCAACCGCGAGGCACCACCGCCGACGGAGGCGTCAAACGGCGCTTGTGGGGCTCACTTTGGTAACGCAGCCCGCGGAACGCGATGCTGTTTGTCGGTATCGATCTCGCTTGGTCTGACGGTGGTGGGTCACGAAGACCCAGAGAGACCGGCGCTGTAATCGTAGACGCACAAGGGGACGTGCTACACGCCGACTGGACGGTGGGCGTAGTCGACACCGTGAGGTGGGTGGAAGAGCGCATCCCACGACACACGGGAAGCCTGATCTTCGTTGATGCGCCGCTGGTCGTGAACAACCATGTCGGGCAACGTACCTGTGAGACGCAGATCGGGCAGCGCTATGGGCGCTGGAAGGTGTCCGCGAATTCAACGAACACAGGGTCGAGGCACTTGGCCGGAGTGGAACTGAGGCAACGACTGACGACGCTGGGATGGTGCTATTCGGACGGATGCGCGGGTCCCCCCCAGGGGGGTCGAAACCTAAGCGAGTGCTACCCGTACACTGCCATCGTCGGCGTCGAGGAACTGGGCTACTGCAAGGAGCGACCGCGTTACAAGCGAAGGCCCAAGGGAACCACCCCGAGCGAGTTCCGCTTGATTCGCGCTAGGGAATGCGACGAGCTGATCCGCCGAATCAACCGCATTCCCTCAACCGCGTCTCCCCTGAACCTCCAATCTCATCCGGCCACGCGTTCGCTCACAAAGGAGTCTTCTCCCCTTCAGGACGCGAAGTACAAGCACCGAGAAGACCTGCTGGATGCGGTGATTCGCGCTTGGACGGCGATGATCTGGGCTTCGTGGGGTCGGGAGCGCTGTCAGGTCCTTGGGTGCGACGAGTCCGCGCCGGGCGGTCTCCGAGCAACCATCGTCGCACCAGCCCGAGCCGAGCAGAGGCGTCCCGCAGTCGGGATGGGATCCCGCAAATGACCGATCCCCCCCTCCACCTCCGCAAGCTGCTCGGGCGCGGCGACGTGCTGGCCATCGCCTTCGGGGCGATGGTGGGCTGGAGCT
>JAPOYW010000524.1 GCA_026706425.1 Gammaproteobacteria bacterium | reverse complement strand
CCTCGGCCAGATGGTCGGCATCGTTCCCGTCCGGATGGCCGCACGCGATGCCGAACACCCGCTGGCCGATCAGGTCTTCGAGCGTGTGCCGGATCCTCTCCGGCGCGCGCTTGTCGACCAGACACCGGGCGAACCCCTTGACGAGGCCGTACACCCGCTCCGCCGCCTTGAGCAGCACGGCGCCGCCGTCGGAGCTCGCCTTCTCCCGGTCGAAGGTGGCCACGACCGGCTTGCCGCCGAGCTCCGGGAACAGAACACGCTGTGGTATCGTCGGGTCCGTCATGCAGGGTCGTCCGTGGTGCCAACAACGCCTGTGTCCAACAGTGTTTTGGCACACGGAGGCCCTTGCTTTCCTACCGAGATCCGAACCCTCCTGCATAATCCGGGCTACGGGACTCCCTCTCGCAACGCAAACCCGACGCCCCTGATGGTATGGATTAGCTTAACCGAGTGGTCTCGATCGATCCGGGTACGCAGTTTGCCCATATACACGTCGATCCTGTTGTCCATGGTCGTGTCACGAGCGGTCGTAGCCCAGACCGCGCGTGCCAGCGCATCCCGCGACACTACCCGGCCTTCGTGAACGCACAGGTACGCCAGCAATTCGAACTCTCTCCCTGTCAGTTCAATGCCCCGTCCGGCGCGGGCAACTCTCCGTGTGAATGGGTCCAACGTAAGGTCTGCCACACGAAGCTCTCGGGGAACTACCTCGCGACCCCGTCGGAGCAGGACGCGAAGCCGTGCCAGGACTTCGTCGAAGGCCAAGGGCTTGACCTGGTAGTCGTCAGCGCCACACTCGAGACCCCGCACGCGTTCCGCGACCGAATCACGGGCGCTGAGTACGAGGACCGGCGGGCTGGCACCGCGTGCACGAACTTGTCGCAGGACGTCGAGGCCATCCCGGTCGGGTAGTGTCAGATCCAGGAGAATGGCATCGAAGGGACCTGCGGCCACATGAAGGAGCGCGCATTCTCCTGTGTCTTCGATGATGACCTCGAATCCCTCACCGACGAGATCCAGGCCCAGGGCGGCCGCCGCCTTGCGCTCATCTCCGACGATGAGAAGGCGCGGGCGAACGCCCCGTGCCGCTCTGGCCATCTACCACCTCATTCTACGGTTGGCCAAAGTCCAGTTGATACTTGAGCGCGAACGCGATCCCGGAAAGCGGAAAGCCCTTCTTCTCGTAGTAGTACTCGTCAAGAAGATTGTTCACCTCAAGGAGGAGTGCGTGCGCATTGGCAACCTGATACCTCGTGGTGAAATCGACCACCGTGAAATCCGGGTAGTCGATAATCGGGATTCCGGCGACGTTCCAGTCATTGTCCTGGCGTCCCTCCACGTATCGTGCAGAGAGTCGGCTGCTCATCCCGCCGAAATCGAGATCCACGCCCACCCGTACGGTGTTTGAGGCGACGTTGAGGATATTGCGCTCTCCCGCGTTCGGTAGTTCCTCCCGGCGCGAGAAGTAGTGCGTCACATTCGAAAACACGGTCACGTGCGAGCTCAGGCTGTGCGAATAGTCGAGCTCCATGCCGTACATGCGGGATCCGAGCGAATTCACGTACGACACGACGACGGGTGCCGGCGGGCCCGGATTACTGATGACGACGCCGCCGACGACGCGGTCGGCGACATGGGTCTGGAAATAGGTGACATCCAACAGGCCGGCACGACCAAACCACTCCACACCGACGTCATAGCCGGTGCTCCGCTCCGGCCTGAGACCGGGGTTGCCCTGCGTCAGATGGGGTTGCCCACCTCGAAACCCTTCGAAGAACCCCGTGAGTTGGTAGGCGGCGGGAGGCACGAACGCTCGCCCGACCGTAGCGTGGAGGCGTACGTCCTGCGTGAGCTCCTGCTTGAAGCCGACGCTGGGGTTGAAGCTCGTGAATCCGGCTGCAGACGGCGTAAAGCCCGTCTTGAACGCTGTGGCGAACGTCTCGGTCGTGATATGGTCCAGCCGTGCGCCAAGCGAGACCACCGTGGCGCCGTCGTTGAGCCGGACGGTATTCTCCGCGTACAACCCGATCGTTGTCCTGGTGTTGTCAGCAGAGAATGGTCCTCGTCGGTCACCCGTTCGCAGGTACGACTTTGACTTGTCGCTGACCCACTCGTAGTCGGCACCAACCGAGACGCTGTTGCCCGACCGCCAATTCCAGGTGTCACGGACCTGGAGCCCCCTCCAGAAGTCCTCGCGTTCGTAGCTCAGGTACGGCAAGAAGCCGATGTCGGCCGGATTCGTCGATGTCACGCGGCTGCTGTGCTGTTGGTCGGACGCGACAAACGCTGTTGCCGTCAGCAGATGGGTTCCGCGTTGTCCGCTCAGTCGGATGTCCCCAGTCCACCGCTCCAGATCCTTGCTCCCTTGATTGTTCTCGCCATCGAAGACATCGCCCGGCGTAAAGATATCCCGTCCAACGAATCCGTTGAAGCTTCCGTCAAGGCGCCAATTGTTCGATAGTGCGCCACCAAGGCGCGCCGACCCATCGTAAGTCGAGAAACTTGTCGCCGGCCGAGTCACGCCATTGCCCATCCGAAAATCGCCGTTCTGCAGGTGCATGTTGCCAGCGATGTCGAAGTCGATGCCCGGGGAGATGTTACCTCCCACATGCCCGCCATACTCCGACATTGAAAAGCTCCCCACGGTGACCAGCGCGCCGCCCGCAATTTCGCCCGTCGAACGCTTCGTGATCACGTTGACGACGCCGCCCATGGCCGAAGCACCGTACACGGCGGACGCCGGACCCTTGAGCACTTCGATGCGCTCCACGTTGTTGAGTCGCAACGTCGCCAGGTTCGTGACCCCGGAGGGGCGCCCATCGATCAGCAGGAGCGACCGCTTGTTGATTCCGGAGAATTGAGGCCGAAAGCCACGAATTCCGATGCCGGACAGGAGCCCAGGGTATTGGATGACGTCAACGCCCGAGCTTTTCTTGAGCACGTCTGTGAGATCGTTTGCCACTGTGCGTTCGATGTCCTGGGATGTAATGATCTCGATCTTCTGCGGTGTTTCGACCCGCCTCGCCTCGACCCGACGTCCCGTCACGACCACCTGGTCGATGAATGCCGCCAGTCGCATCGTCACACGCAAG
>JAPOYW010000399.1 GCA_026706425.1 Gammaproteobacteria bacterium | reverse complement strand
ATCCCGGCGATGGCGTCGTGGACGTGGTCGACATCGCCGTAGCTAACGACGATCAACTCGTTGGAGGCGAGGCCGAAGAGGCCGTGGAAAACACCCCAGAGGCCGGCTGGTTCCACACCGGTATCCAGCAACGCTCGGTAGGCGGCCCCGTAGTCGCGCCCGCGGGCACTGAGCCGAGTAAACGCATAGGCCATGGGCTTCCTGGAGGTTCGACGCGAGCAGCGGAGTATATGGCAAACTTGCCGCCCTTTGAGCCGAGGAGGTGCGCGGTGAACGGTGCGGAGAGTGTCATTCGAACCCTCATGGCCCACGGTGTGGACACCTGTTTCGCGAACCCGGGCACTTCCGAGATGCACCTGGTTCAGGCCATTGATGGGGTTCCGGAATCGCGCGCGATACTGTGCCTTTTCGAAGGTGTCTGCACCGGGGCGGCGGACGGCTACGGGCGCATGAAGGGCGTGCCTGCAACGACGTTGCTGCATCTCGGCGCGGGTCTCGGCAACGGCATCGCCAACCTGCACAACTGCCGCCGTGCCGGCACACCGCTCGTCAACATCATCGGCGACCACGCAATCCACCACGTCGCCTACGACGCACCCCTGACCTCTGACATCGAAGCCGTCGCAAAACCGGTATCGAACTGGATTCGTACTTCCCGCACCAGCGAGGGTGCCGGCCTCGACGCCGCCGATGCCGTCCGGGCGGCGTTGGCTCCCAACCCCGACCCTCGAGGCGGTATCTCGACGCTGATCCTGCCCGCCGACTGCGCCTGGGGCCCGGGACGGGTAGCCCCTAAGGCCAATGGATTCGAGGCAGCGGTTGCCAAGGCCCGGGTGCCGACCGAGGTGATCGAATCGGCGGCGCGGCAGATCGACGCGGACACGATGCTGTTCGTGGACGGCAACGGCCTCGGCGTATCGGGCGTCACGGCGGCGGGCCGTATCGCTGCGAGGACGGGCTGCTCGGTTTACTCGCCCACGTTCCCGGCCCGGGTCGAGGCGGGTCCCGACCTCCCGCTGGTCAACCGACTGCCGTATTTCCCGGAACAGATCCTGCAGCTATTGGGGACGGTTCGAAGACTCGTTCTCGTCGGTGCCGAACGACCGGTCAGCTTCTTCGCGTACCAGAATCTGCCGAGCGATCTGGTACCGGAGGGCTGCGAAGTGATCCGGGTGGCGCACCGGCACGAGGACGTGGCCCGTGCACTCGCCGACATGGCCGAAACGTTGGCGGCGCCTCCAGCCAAAACACCTGGCGAGCGAAGGCCGGAGGTCCCTGACGGTCCTCTGCGGGTCCGCAGCATCGCCGGGATCCTCGCCGCTCGGGCACCGGACAACTGCATCGTCGCCGTGGACTCCGGAGGCGGCGGCGCAGCCTATGGCGTGTTGCAGCGTTGCGTGCCGCATACCTGGCTCAATCTCACCGGAGGCGCCATCGGCCAAGGCGGGCCGGCGGCCGTCGGTGCCGCCGTCGCATGTCCGGACCGCCCGGTACTGGCATTGCTTGGCGACGGGGGTGCGATGTACACCAACCAGTTCCTGTGGACTGCGGCCAGGGAGAACCTCGACTTGGTCTCGGTCATCTTCTCCAACCGCCAATACAACATCCTTGAAGTCGAATACCGACGACTCGGCGTCAACGAGATCGGCGAACGGGCCGCTAGCCTCTTCGACCTGTCCGGGCCGGACCTGGACTGGGTTGCCCTTGCCAACGCCCAAGGCGTTGCGGGAACGCGGGCAGAGACCTGCGAGGAGTTTGACAGGAGCCTATGCGATGCGTTGGCGGAAGGCGGCCCGCATCTGATCGAAGCGGTTCTCTAGTCCACGGGTGCTAAGGCCGGCACCTGTCGAGGCGTGGGTTCTTGCGCCACGTCAAGAAAAGAGGGTACGGACATGGCATGCGTTAATAGGGCTGCAAGGCACGGTTGGCTTCGGCGGGACTTCCCGCATCGCGGATTGACAGCGAGTTTTGAATGCATAGACTTCAAACGGGAGCCTTCACTGAAGAGCTGACATGAAAGCCATCACGATCCGCAACGTCCCCACGGAACTCGCCGAGTCCTTGGAGCGCGAAAAGCAGCGTCGCAGGGCTTCCCTCAATCGCACGGTCCTGGCCCTGCTGTCGGAAGCGTTGGGCGTATCTACGCCAGGGCTCCGTAGCAACGGATTGCGACGCATGGCCGGTACTTGGACGGAAGCCGAGTACAGGGAGTTCGAGCAGGCGGTTGCTCCCTTCGAACAAATCGACGACGCGATTTGGCGATGACCCGAGTCTGTCTCGATACATCGGCTTACAGCAACTACCGACGCGGACAGTCAGTGGTTGTCGACGAGATCGACCGTGCCGACTGGATTGGGGTTCCTTGCGTTGTGCTTGGAGAGATTTGGGCGGGATTCTTGGCGGGGAAACGGATCGACCGCAACATCGCCGAACTTGAGGAGTTTCTCGTGGAAGGCGTTGTCGAGGTGCTTGCCATCGATGGGGACGTGGCGCGGATCTACGGCGAAATCGTCGTCGATCTTCGGAACAAGGGCCGACCGCTACCGACCAACGACATCTGGATTGCGGCGACCGCCGCCCGGGCCGGAGCATCGGTGCTGACATTCGACGCTCACTTTCTCGAGGTCGATCGCGTGGGTGCCCACGTGTTGGCACCGTAACGCCCCAGTGCCGCCCCGACCGCGTCCGAAGGACGCGCCTTCGCCTCCGCTACGCGTCGGGTCGCCTCGGGCCCAGCCCCGCCGTCGAACATGGAACCGCCTCCGAAGGGCGCGATGCGCCCTTCGTCGGAGTGGGACTGATACCAGCGGGGGCGTTCGCGCGAGTCCGGCGAACTCATGACCGTGGACCAATTGGGCCACGACATCCCGTGGATGCCAGGCAACGGTTTCGGGCTTGGATTCGGGATCCTCAGGGACATCGACCCGGACGGTCAACCCGCTCCCACGGGCCAGTTTCACAGGGCGGGCAGCTACCACACGATGTTCTGGGTGGACCCGGTCGAGAGGCTGACGGTCGTCTACATGGCCCAACTGCACCGCGCAATCGGCGTGGACCACTTCCGGAGGATCCGGGCATTGATCTACCAGGCGCTGAC
>JAPOYW010000129.1 GCA_026706425.1 Gammaproteobacteria bacterium | reverse complement strand
ACGAGGTCCTGGCTGCGCAGGTCCACCTCGATGGGATCGTAGGCCTCGTTCTCGGCTTCGAGAACGACCCGGGTTCGAGACTTCCGACGCAAGCGCTTCACCGTGACATCGTCGTCGATGCGGGCGACGACGATGGCGCCGTTGGCGGCTTCCGGCGTCTTGTGGACGGCCAACAGGTCGCCGTCCAGGATGCCCGCGTCCACCATGCTGTCGCCCTCGACCCGCAACAGGAAATCGGCGGCGGGGCGGAACATCTCCGGCGGCACGTTGCAGGTCTCTTCGATGTGCTCCTGGGCCAGGATGGGGCTGCCCGCGGCGACCCGGCCCACGACAGGCAGGCCCTCGTCGTCCGGGAGCCGAATGCCTCGCGATGTTCCGGGGACGATTTCCAGGGCCCCCTTGCGTTGCAGGGCTTTCAGGTGCTCTTCCGCGGCGTTGGCGGACCGGAATCCGAGTTCCCGCGCGATGTCGGCACGGGTCGGCGGATAACCCGTCTCGGTGATGTGCGATCTCACCAGACCGAGAACCTCGGCTTGGCGAGCGGTCAGCTGTTTCATGGGCGGCTGTCCATCCATCCAGTACGGCTGCGATTATATACAGTCTTCGGGGAATGTGAAGGCCCGATTTCCGGCGTATCGCAAGCCGCGTCGGGAGATTGCGTCCGCTATCATCCCGGCGGTCAAGGTGTGAGGTAGTCGCAATGCAGCGCGCGATGGAGATCTTTGGCGTCGGCGCCGACGCGTCGGTCCAGTGGGTCGTTGTCTTTGGCATCGTCTTCGCCACCTTGGTGCTTCGCTACGTCGCGAAGCTCCTGTTCGACCGCCTGGCCAAGCGGTTAGAGCGAACCAAGAACCTCTACGACGATGCCCTGCTGGACGCCGCCCGGAAGCCCATCGGGTGGGCGATATGGTCGCTCGGCATCTTGTTCGCCGCGGAGTACGCGCTGCGGGGAGCGGAATCCGATCTCGTTGCGTACGTCGATCCGGTGCGCGACGTCATCGCCATCATCCTGCTGGCGTGGTTCGCGATTCGCCTGATCCACTTTGTCGAAGGACACGTCACCGACCCCCGATACCGCACCGATCCGATCGACAAGACCACGGCCGCCGCGATCGGCAAACTCTTGCGAGCTTCCGTGCTAATCACGGCGTTGCTGATGGCCTTGGCGTCGCTCGGCTTCTCCGTCACCGGCGTGTTGGCCTTCGGCGGCCTCGGCGGTCTCGCCGTGGGCTTCGCGGCCCGGGATCTCTTGGCGAACTTCTTCGGCGCGCTGATGATCTTTCTTGACCGGCCGTTTGCGGTGGGCGACTGGATCCGGTCTCCCGACAAGGAGATCGAAGGCACGGTGGAGGAGATCGGCTGGCGCCAGACCCGGATCCGGACGTTCGATCAGCGCCCGCTGTACATCCCGAACTCGACGTTTGCCACGCTGACCGTGGAGAATCCGCAGCGGATGCTCAATCGGCGCATCTACGAGATCATCGGCATCCGCTACGACGATGTCGGCGTCCTGAAAGCGGTCATCGACGACATCCGCGACATGCTCGTCAACCACGAAGCCATCGATACGAACCGGACGTTGATGGTGAACCTGCTGAATTTCGGCCCGTCGTCCCTCGACGTGATGATCTACACGTTCACCAAGACCATCGTCTGGACGGAGTTCCACACTATCAAGGAGGACGTATTGTTCCGGATCGCCGCGATCGTGGAAGGCCACGGTGCGGAGATGGCGTTCCCGACCCAGACGGTGCATGTCGCCTCTGCGCCTGCACCCGAGCCCGAGCAGCCCATGGGCCGGGGTCCGTGAGCGATTTGCTCCCTCCCGGTGTTCGTGGCGTGTTAGACGCCGAGACCGTCGATGTCGCCGTGGATCGCGTGGCCGTGGAGATGGCGCTCAGGCTCTGGGATGCCCGGCCGGTGGTCGTCTGCCTCATGAACGGGGGATTGCCGTTCACGGCGGACCTGCTACGACGGTTTCACTTCGATCTCGAACTCGACTACATGCACCTGTCCCGCTACCGGCACACTACCGGGGGCGAGATCCGGTTCGTGCGCCGGTTGGAACGCCCGCTTAAGGGACGCACGGTGCTCCTGGTGGACGACGTGCTCGACGAGGGCGAGACGCTGGCCGCCGCGCAACGGGAAATGGCGGCGGCGGAGCCGGACGAGCTATTGAGCGCCGTCCTCGTTCGCAAAGACACCCCGGCGGTGACGGAAGTCGACTACGCCGCTTTGGAGGGCCCCGGCGAATTCCTGGTGGGGCGCGGCATGGATTGCGATGGCGCGTTTCGACAGTTGTCCGGCATCTACGCGCTGCCCCCGGGCTGGCCCGGCACCGCGCCGTGATGATCGGCGTCATCGGGGGAACCGGCCTCGCCACCCTCGGCGAGCAACCCGAACACGCCATCGAGTCGGCGGATACGCCGTTCGGCCGCGCATCCGACGTTCCCTGTCGATTCCCGGGTTTGCCCAACGCGGTGTTCCTGAACCGCCACGGGGGTCGGCATACGCTGCTGCCGCATCTGATCAACTACCGGGCCAACGTCTGGATCATGAAGAACTCGGGAGTCGATGCCATCATCGCCGTGTTCGCGGTCGGCGGCATCGCACGTTCGCTCGCCGATGGCGACTTCGTGCTCCCCGATCAACTCGTGGACTACACCTGGAGCCGCGAGCACACCTTCGCCGGTCCGGACAACTTCCAACACGTGGACTTCTCGGAACCCTTTGATGCGGGCCTGCGGCAAACCCTTGCGGACTCGGCAAGCCGAATCGGCGTGGACCTTTGCGACGGGGTGTATGGATGCACCCAGGGACCGCGTTTCGAATCCGCCGCGGAGATCAGCCGGATGGAGCGGGACGGCTGCACCGTGGTCGGGATGACCGCCATGCCGGAGGCCGCGCTGGCCCGGGAACTCGGCTTGCCCTACGCGGGCGTTTGCCTGGTCGTCAACCCCGCTGCCGGGCGGGGGTTCGCTTCACTCGAATTGGCGGACATGCAGAAGGTCGTGGCCGACGCGCAACCGACGTTGCGGCGCCTACTGCTCGAATTCCTCCAACTCGTCGAGCAGTAGGCGCCGCAACGTCGGTTGCGC
>JAPOYW010000314.1 GCA_026706425.1 Gammaproteobacteria bacterium | reverse complement strand
CCGCTTCGACCAGGCCTACCGCTTGCTCCCGAGCTTCGAGACGCCGGCCGAGGTGGTATCACGCTACCCCGACGCGGACGACATGGTGGCGAGCGGCTGGCTGCTCGGAGACGAGTTCCTGCGCGAGCAGGCCAACGTCGTCTCGTTCGAGGTCGGCGAGGGGCGGGCGGTCACGATGGGCAGCCAGATCGCCTTCCGCACCCAGACGCGGGCGACGTTCAAGCTCCTCTTCAACGCCATCTTCCACGGCCCCGCGGAGCCCGTGACGGCGGCGGAGCTCGCGACCCTGCGGTAGCGCGGCAGGACCGCTCCGACCTTCACGCCCGCGGACCGCCGCCAACCCGTTCCGGCCCTACGAGTCTCGCGAGGAACGCCTTCAGAGCCTCCAATATCGATGCTTCCATGTTCCAGTGCCGCCCGTGCTCGTACGACCGTTGCGCTGGCCGCGGCTCGATCCCGAGCACGCTGCAATAGGCGTACATCTGTCCTTGCGACCGGGCGTAGAGTACGCCGCATCGGTTCGACCGGCGGGCGCAGCGACACGCTGGCGATTCGCTTCTCGCACGCACGCCTTGTACCGCGCAAAGCACTCGTGGACGACTCTATGTTCGTCGCTCGCGATGTCTTCCAGCAGCGTTTCGAGATCGCCGCCATCCCGATCGTTCGGAACGAGGAATACGTCCTCAATCTCGATGGGAAGACCGAGCTCCCGTATCTGGTCGTTCACTTCCCTCCGTCGCGCTTCCACCTCCGTATCCGCGTCCACGATGACCCCGACCCTCTGGCCTGCGTCATGCCTGCGCAGGATTCGCGGGTGGGCCGTGGGCAAGTGCGACGCGCCGCCTCCGATGATGTCCGTCTCGACCTCCACGATTCCCATGTGGTCGAGCAGGCGGTCCACGAATTGCTTGTCGCTTCCCCCCTCGACGAAGACCGCTGTCGGCGCCATCGTCATCTGATCTCTATGCCCCGCTCGAGGCAGTGGTCAAATTTCGGGAAGTCATATCCATACGCCACGACCGCGTCGTCCTTGTTTCTGGCCAGGACGTAGCACATCGAATCCGACCTGACGTCGTCGCACTCGTCCAAACCCAGCACCTGCTGCAGCCCCTTGAGCAACTCCAGGCTGTGCGCGGTCGCGAATACCTGCACGTTCCTGCGAACCGCAACGGTCAGCAGGCCCTTCAAGAACGGCACCATGCCCTCATGGTGGAGCCCGTTCTCGATCTCGTCGATCAATAGCACGCGGGACCTCCCCAGCAGGCAGTGCGACAAGACTTGCGCGGCTCTCACCATGCCGCTCCCGAACATGTTCAACGGCACCATCTGCTCAAGACCCACGTCCAGATACGCTACGTCACCTCTCATCGCAATACGCCGGATGCGCCGGTTGATGTGCCTCAGCATCTCCAGCAACTCGGCTTCCATCTTGTGCACGAGGACGTCGGCTATCGCCCGCCCGGTGTAGTCTGCCCCCGGATGGAAGATGACCGCAGGAACGATCCACTGCTGGTGCTTGGGAGATGGGACGGTGATCTCGACATCGTCACTCGATCCCACCTTCAGTTGCCCGGCAAACTTCGCCTTCTTCTTTCTCCCGGGGGTGGTAATCGTCGCTTCGTAGTGAAGTACGCGAGCGCCGAAGGAGGAGGACGATGTGGGTCGAGGGGTCGCACTCTGCCCTCCGGTGTTCTTCGATCCAATGGAATCACCCTTGTCCGCAATGCGCTGGACTGCCGACGCCACGCCGGCGTAGGCGCTGGGAGCCGTAATCGAGAGTCGCCGAGTCTCGCCGCCGTCCACCTGACCTACGAGTTCGATCGGAGCGTCCACGTTCAGGTCGTGGAAGAAGTACGACAGGTCGTCGAAGGATTGAACGAGGTACTTCCTGTGGTTCTGGACACTGATCGGCAACTGCAGATTCGAAATGCCTGTCAGAAGGAATACCGCCTCCAACACGGAGGTCTTCCCCACATCGTTAGCGCCGAGGAAGACGTTGAACGCACCCAGTGGGTGTAGTTCGACGTCCGCCAACGCCTTGAATCCCCGCACACTAAGGCCGTCAAGGTGTCTGATGCCCGGCATGGTTCTGGAATCCCAGTCTACGAATGCCCCACTCGCTCTTGTGCACTGCAGCCGGGCGCGCTCATTGAAGACCTGTCCCTGACTCTGGATGACGGCGAAGCCCATCACCCACGTGCCCTCCCACAGCTTGAAGCTGACCGCCCTACAACTCGGTCAGAATGTCGGCCAGCAGCTGCATTCCGGCTTCCCAGCCCTTGCCCATCTCATTGATCGCGGCCGCGAAGGCGGCGTGTTCCGCCTCGCTCGCCTCGTGCGGCGCCCAGGTGAATCGCATTCGGGTCCGGGAAGCGCCCCCTTCCAGCGTCACCGTGGACAGGACCACGCGCGGCCAGTCCGGCAGCATGGGGTTCGCGACGACGTTCCAGTCCGCGTCCGAGACCGACTGCCGCCAGACCAGCCGCTCAGGCGGCGTCACCTCGGCGCATTCGAACCGCTGGAAGCTGGAGTTGCCCCCGATTCGCATCTCCACCAGCCAGAGGCCGCCGGGCTCGAGGTCGGAGCGGTGGACGACCGTCTCCGCCCGGGGCCCGTACCAGCGGGCGAACAGCTCCGGCTCGGTCCATCCTCTCCACACCAGCTCGCGGGGCGCATCGAAGACGCGCTCCAGCGTGTAGGTTGACGTCTCGCTCATTCTCGCGCTCCTCCTTCCCGTCTGCTCGGGCTGCCGTTCGTCCCGAGAACCCGCGCGCAGGCCGGCGCGAGCCGCCGGTGGAGGTCTGCGGCGGCTTCGCCTTCCCGGCCGCGCCGGGATCCGGCCCGCTCGGCGCGGCCCGTGGCGCGTCCGGTCTCCGACCGACGCGGCACCCGGCGCTCCGGTCGGCGCCGTACGCGAAAGCGGGCCGACGTTCCCCAGCGGGGACGCCGGCCCGTGAAGGGTGTCCGCCGATCCAGAACTGCCCGGCTACGCGGCCAGCGGGTCGAGGGGCAGACGACCGTTCGCGTGCCCCAGCGATTCGACCGGCACCCCCAGCTTGTCGAGCAGGCTGAGGTGCAGGTTCGCGAGCGGCGTGTCCGGCGAG
>JAPOYW010000687.1 GCA_026706425.1 Gammaproteobacteria bacterium | reverse complement strand
ACTGCTCGGCAAGCGACTCGGCAAACGGACCTTCCGGGTCCGCCAACTGGGGCGCGACAATCTGGTTGAAGTAGTCCTGGCAGTCGGCGAAACCGAGGGCCTGGGCTTTCTCGTCGGCCGAGCCGAACCGCCATGAGTGGCCGAAACCCTGGAATGCATCGCTCCAGTGCGTGGCGCCTTCGTAGTCGTACGCGCCGACAATGAAGTTGAGCGGTCCTTCGAAGTTCGAGAGGACCTGGATCTCGTGGGAGGTCTCGTCGTTGCTGTAGGGGAAGGCCGTGCGCCCGTCGCTCGTGCCCCAGGGGAAGAGCCCCTGGCACTCCTCCAAGGTACGCGAATCCAGGCAGTCCTGCGGGACGTTGTCGTCGCCGGGAATCCGATCCGTGCGATCGCTGTCGTGTGAACTCCATTCGTCGAGCCGCGTCGTGCCGTAGGAATACCTCAAGACCAGCCCGGGCGTGAGATCGTAGTCCGCGACCACCGACCAGCCTTCGCGGTACGTGTCCTCGACGGCCGGCCGGTTGGCCACCACCTTGTTCTCGATCTTGTCGCAACGGTTCGCGGGCGTGTTCTTGCCGCACTTCGCCACGGCCGGATTGGGTTTGTCGTAGAGGAAAAACGAGAAGTTGTTCATTTCCTCGTTGCAGATGAAGAGCGGGTCGTTGGGATCCCTCGAACGCGGATCCAAGGGATCACGCCAAGAGAAGCAGACCGTGTTCGAGTCACGGGGCGGATCGCGCAGCATGAGCGGGACGCGTGTCGAACCGGTGTCCTCGAAGACATTGTAAGCAAGATGCACGTCTATCCGGTCGACATTGAAGCGCAGTTGCTGGCGAATGCCCCAGGACTGGGGTGCGTCGTTGTCGGGCCCGGTACCCACGTTCTCCTGGGCGCCTTGGCCGTCGTGGTACGTGGCGGTCGTTCGGAAGCTCAAATAATCGGTCAGCGGACCGCCGCCGGCGACGCCGTAGCGCTGGCTGAACTGGTCCGTGTACTCCACCAGGGTGTTTAGATCCCAATCGTCCGTCGGCCGAATCGAGTGAACGGAGATCGCGCCCGCGATGGAGTTACGTCCATGCAGCGTACCCTGCGGGCCCCGCGCCACCTCCACGCGTTCGACGTCGAACAATCCGTCCACGATGGCGGACTGGCTGGTGTGGTAGACCCCGTCCACGTAGGTCGCGACGGCCATATTGCCCTGCAGCTCGCCCGCGCTGCGGTTGCCCATGCCCCGGATCACCGTCCCGGACCCCTTCCGGCTGTGGGTCTCGCCGAACTGCAGGCCCGGCACCAGTTGTTCCAGGTCGTCCTTCCGAGTCAGGCCGAGTTCCTCGATCATCTGTTCGTTGAACCCGGTGATCGTCATCGGCACGTCGAGAATGTTCTCCTCGCGTTTTTCGGCGGTGACGATGATGACTTCGATGCGTCGGTCGTCGTCATCATCGGAAGCCTGCGCGAGTGCCGTGATTGACGGCATTGCAAGTCCAAGTGCAGCGAGCGCTGCGGTCGCTTGCTTCAGGAATCCGAACATGGGTGTCCCCCCTCTGCTTTTCCATGTTCATTACAAGGATGTCGGGGTCGCCGTCGGCGTCGAGATCCTCCGCCGCGACGCCCATGCCGGCCTTGGCGGTGCCGTGGTCGTCCAGCGCGCAGCCTCGTAGGAATGCCTCGTCCACGAGTCGGGGATCGCCCCCCGGCGGCGTTCGGTTCATCCACAACTGGTTGACCACGCTGTCGTTCGCCACGAAAAACGTCGATGCGCCCGTCGCCGTCGAAGTCGGACCCGACGATACCCAATCCCGCGCCGAACGCGGTTCCGAGACCCGCCGCCAACGAGATCTCGGTGAACGAGCCGTCCCCGTTGTTGCGGTATAGACGATCCGGTGCGGCATCCGCAGCGGCGGGCCCGCAGTAGGTGCGGGTGTTCACCGCGTAGCACTCCTTCGCGGTGGCGAGCGTCCAGGCGACGTAGTTGACGACGAACAGATCAAGGTCGTCGTCCTGGTCGAGATCGAGAAAGGCGGCGGCGGTTCCCCAGCCGGAATCCCCCACGCCGGCAAGCGCCGTCACGTCTGAGAAGCGGCCGGCACCGTCGTTGCGGAGCAGCGTATTGCGACCGAGGTTGGTGACGTAGAGGTCGACATCGCCATCGTTGTCGTAGTCGCCGGTGGTCACCCCCATCCCATAGCCCCGGTCGCCGGCCCCATCGTCCGGCGCGGCTGCGAAGAACCCCATGCCGTCGTTCAGGAATAGCCTGTTGGCGTTGCCTTCCTCGCCACGACCCTCCACGCGCCCGCTTTGCACGAGGTAGGCGTCGAGGTCCCCGTCGCCATCGACATCCGCCAACGCGGCACCCCCGCCCATGATTTCGGGGAACAGGTAGCGGCCGTCGAACCCGGACCGATGTTCGAAGTCGAGCCCCTTAAGCGCTGCTTCGTCCTCGAACCAGACGGCCCCGCCCGCGACTGCCGCTTCGTCCTGTTCCGTACAACCCGCCAGCGCGATCAACCAGACCCCGACAACGGGTGTGGCCCGGCCCGGATGTGCATCCCTCACAAACGCCCGCCGGCCCCGTAGCGGAGTACAACGGTCTGGCCCGCGTCGAAATCACCGAACGCCTCGGTCTCGCCCGTGGGCCATACCACTTGAACGCCTGACACGCTGGGCGCTTGTCCCAAGCCGAAGTGAACCCCGGGGTCGTGGGACGCCAGGTAGCTGGTCGCGGTCTGCACGTCGCGCCGCTTTCGCTCCCCGCCGATGGTGGCCCATACCGTCGCGCCGATGGCGTCGCTGCCGTGGCGGTTCACAACGCGGAACCGCACCCAGTTCCCTGAACCTCCCACTCGGTTCATCAGCAAATACGCCGGCGCGTCCTTGTTGACCACCACCAGATCGATGCCACCATCGTTGTCGACATCGCCCATGGCAACGGCGCGGCTGGTGTGCACCAGGATCTCCGAAGTGCCGCCTTCCGGCGAGGCAACCTCGAAGATGCCCCCGCCCCGCGATAGAGAACGTTCGGCTCGGCGAACGGGTCGACATATACCCGCGCGTATGAGCATGGCGCGGGTGAAGGCGATAGAGAACGTTCGGCTCGGCGAACG
>JAPOYW010000530.1 GCA_026706425.1 Gammaproteobacteria bacterium | reverse complement strand
CGTAGGCGGTGCATTGTGACCATATGTCACGCCAAATCCGAGACGGCACACTAGAAGGTCGTGGCGGTTTCTTCGCAGTCTGCATCCGACAGTTCGGCCCTAGTCGAGGTCGATTCCCTTCGCCGGTCCTTCCCCAGCCCCGAAGGGGGCGAGGTCCATGCCCTTCGGGACGTCACCCTTCGTATCGACGCCGGCGAGTTCGTCTGCATCGTCGGCGCTTCCGGTGCCGGAAAGACGACACTGCTGCACATACTCGGTTGTCTGGATAGGCCGTCGCGCGGTGCCTACCGCTTCGCAGGCCAGAACGTCTCCACCCTAGACGAAAGCGGGCTTGCCGACGTTCGGCTGAAGGAGATCGGCTTCATTTTCCAAGACCATCCGCTCCTCGAGGCGGTGTCGGCGCTTCGCAACGTCGAACTACCGGCGACTTACCTGGGTATCGAGGCGAGGGAACGCAGGAACCGGGCAAGGGAACTGCTCCGATCCGTCGGACTCGAGGACAGGGCGGAGCACCTTCCCGCCGAATTGTCGGGAGGCGAGCGGCAGCGCGTCGGCATCGCGCGCGCGCTCATGAACGCCCCGCAGGCGATCCTGGCCGACGAGCCGACGGGTGGGCTCGATTCGAAGCAGTCCGGCGAGGTGCTTTCTCTGCTGGAGGAACTCGCGTCCCGGGGGGCGGCGGTAATCGTCGTCTCGCACGACGCGGGCGTTGCCGCCCGGGCGCACCGGGTTGTCCGCCTAACCAATGGTCGCATCGACGACGAGGCGGGGGAGAGACGACCACCCGCGCGCGAAAACGACCACCGACACAGCCCTCGGCGGTGGTCGGCGAGTGCGCTCGCGTCTGTCTTCAAGGGCCTGCGCGGTGGCGGGTACCGAACGGTCCTCATGGCGCTGGCCGCCCTCGCCGCCGTCTGGACGGTCGTGGCGCTGACCGGCTACGCGCGCGGCGCATCACAGGCAATCCTGGCCACCGCCAAGGACATGGGCGCGAACAGGATAACCGTGGTCGGCACGGCAGGACTCGAGGAAGGTGGCGAGTGGAGGAACGTGGAGAGGATCGACCTCACCATGGACGACGTGGCGTTGATCGAGTCCCGCATCGACAACCTGGAAAGGGTCTTCCCTTCGGTGTTGGACACGTTGCCGGTTCGGCGCGACCACAGGGTGCTGGAGCAAGTCGTCGTAGTCTCGCTGGAAGAGCCGCCGCACCGAACGGGTACCATAGGAAACGCCGTATGGGACGTAGAGCTCGGTTTCGCCTTGACCGCCGACGACAGCGAGAACCGTAGACAGGTCATCGTCATCGGGCCGACGATCCGCGAGGCGCTTTTCGATCCGGACGAAGACCCGCTTGGCGCATACGTTCTAGTTGGGGATCTCCCGTTCGAGGTGAAGGGCGTGCTCGGTCCCTTTCCCACCTTCGGCCTCTACCCCGCCGACCTCCTCCAAGACGAGGAGTGGACGGCTAGTATGGGGGCCGTCGCTTATGTGCCTTTCAAGACAGCCGCGGACTTGCTGTACGGAACCGAGGCACTGGACGTGATCGAAGTCGAGGCCGATGACCCCGAGAGGATCCCCGAAACGATCCGCGAAATCCGGGACATGCTCGTCCGAGCCCACGGCGGCCGCGAAGGCGTCATCGTATATCGCGAACCGACGCTCGCCGAAACCTACGCCACGATGTCCCGCGTCAACACGACGGTGCTCGCCGCCGTCGGCGCCCTGTCCCTGTTGGCGGCCGGCCTCGTCGTCGTGTCGCTCATGCTGGTCGCCGTCGGTACCCGCAGACAGGAAATCGGCTTGCGGCTGGCCGTCGGCGCCCGGAAACGGGACATCCTCTGGCAGTTCATGGCGGAGGCAACGGTAGTCGCGACCGTCGGCGGCCTCGCCGGCACGGCGCTTGCGTACCTCTCGGCCCCCGTGCTCACGGATCACTTCGAGCTGCCGCTTGCAATCCCTCCCTGGGCCGCACCAGCGGCATTCGCCACCTCGCTCACGGTCGGGGCCCTGTTCGGAAGCGTTCCGGCTTGGCGCGCAGCGCGGGTCGACCCGATGGCGTCGCTGACACCAGAGTGAGCGACAGGCATTAGATGACCATGGTTGCTTCGCGCTGGCGCGGCCCGTGAGGTCGTTCGGAAATCTCACCAAAACGTCCCCCGCTAATCGGTTGCTAATGCCACGACTGGATCAAGTCGCGAGGCCCGGCCTGCGGGGGCGATTCCGAAGAGCAACCCCGTCGACATCGCGCAGACCAAGGCCCCGGGTACAACCCACGGTGGAAGAGCCACCGGCGCATCCGCCAACCGGGCCAATAGCGGACTTCCCGCGACACTCAACAATGTCCCCACTGCCCCGCCCAACGTGGTCGCAACCGCCGTCTCCACCAGGAATTGGGCCGTGATGTCCCGTCGCCGGGCGCCGACGGCCATGCGGATGCCGATCTCGCGGGTGCGCTGGCTGACTGCTGCCAGGGTGACGGCCATGACGCCGAAGCCGCCGACAAGGAGCGCGACGGCGGCGATCGTCCCGAAGAGTGCGGCATGGATCGACGAGACCTCCTTGAAAGCCACGACGTTGGTCGCCTGGTTCCTCACCGAATACTCTTCGCGGCCATGCCGTCGGAACATCAGATCGCGGATGGCCGCCGACGTTTCGTCGATCCGCGACACGTCCCCAACGATTACGTCGATCATGTTCAACTGATCGGTGCCGAACAGCATCTGGGCACCGGTCTCGAACGGGACATGGATGACAGTTCCAATCCACTCATAGAAGGCATCCGTACTATTGAATGCTTCGCCCTCTCCTTCCCGGCGTGGGTGCGGTGGCAGCACCCCCTTGACGAGGAACGGCAAGCCGTCGACAAGGATATGCTCACCCACGGGATCCTCTCCGGGTGTGAACAAGCGCTTGTACACAGTGGGTCCAATCACGGCGACTTGGGCGATGTCGGCCCGGTCGCGGGGGACAGGTAGCTGCCCCTTGCAGCGGCCAGGACACGTTCTGCGTGGTCTTGGGCTCGGAGCTTGGCGTCGCACGCACGATGACCTCGTCGATGGTTTCGGCGTCCCTTGTTACGGGAAGTCGTTTGTTCATTCGCGGGAGCACCCGAGCTACATTGACAACCTCC
>JAPOYW010000015.1 GCA_026706425.1 Gammaproteobacteria bacterium | reverse complement strand
GGCAATCCCACGCTGCCAAAGGCGTCCGTCGTCGCGTTTCGACAACGTGCGCCGACGGGCGGCACCCAAACAAACTAGCCGACCCTCACCGGAGTTCCCATGGATATCGGCGTTTGCGTCGCTTCCCACATCAACGACATCGGCTACGTGGTGCGAGCCGAAGAGCTTGGCTACTCCCACGCCTGGCTTGCGGACAGCCAGATGCTATGGTCCGACTGCTATGCCGCACTCGCCGTCGCGGCGACTCGAACGAACCGCATCAACCTCGGCACGGGCGTCGCCATCACCGGCACCCGCCCGGCACCCAACAACGCTTCGGGCATTGCCACGATCAACGCGCTGGCACCCGGCCGCACCTTCTTCGGCGTCGGATCCGGCAATACCGCGATGCGGGTCATGGGTCTGCCTCCGCAGAGAATCGCAGAGTTCGACCGGTATCTGGAGACCATCGGGCCACTGCTGCGTGGCGACGAGGCGATTTACCACCACGGGCGCAACGCGCTCCCCATCCGCCACGTCATGCCGAACGACGGCTTCGTGAACTTCGACGACAGAATACCCGTGTACGTCTCGGGATTCGGTCCCAAGTCGCTGGGACTCGCCGGCAAGCACGGCGACGGCGCGGTCCTCGCGCTACCCGCCAACCCCGCGGTGATGGCGAACATCTGGCGCATGATCGAGACCGGCGCCGAACAGGCGGGCCGTGAAATCGACCGCAACGCCTACTACACCACGGCGCTCACCACCATGGTCGTACTCGATCCGGGCGAACCGGTCGATTCGCCCCGCGTCATGGCGGAATGCGGCGCCATGGCCATGGCCGCCGTGCATTTCGCCTACGACCAGTTCCGAAACTTCGGGCGTCGCCCATCGGGCTACCTGCTCGGCATCTGGGACGACTACCGCGCGATGATCGAGTCCTATCCCGCCGAGCGCCGCCACCAACGCATACATGGCGGGCACAACTGCTGGGTGCTGCCGGAAGAGGCGAAGTTCCTGACACCGGAGATACTTAGGGCAACGGCGATGATCGGTGAACGCGATGCGCTCCTCGAACGCCTGTCGGCCCTTGCCGGCGCGGGCTTGGACCAAGTCATGATCTTGCCCAACTTCGATACCCGGTTCGACGTCCTCGAACGGGTCGCCAAAGACATCATCCCCAACGTGTGACGAGGATGCTGACCGGAAGCTGCCTCTGCGGCGACATCGCCTTCGAGATCGACGATCCCATCGACCTGATCGGCCACTGCCACTGCTCCATGTGCCGGAAGTTCCATGGTGGGGCCTTCGCCACCTTCGCGGTCACCGCGCCGGATCGATTCCGCTGGCGCGAAGGCCAAGACAAGGTCGTGCACTATCGTTCATCCCGGAACGGCTGGCGGAATTTCTGCCCGCGCTGCGGTGCCGCCGTCCCGGCCAGTCCGGAGGGTGGGCCGTTCGCCTCCGTGCCCCTCGGCAATGTCGCCGAGGATCCGGTGGTGCGCCCAAGCCTGCACTTCTTCGTCGGATCCAAGGCGCCGTGGCACGACATCCCCGACGACCTGCCGCAACACGACGTCTATCCGGCGGAGTTCGGGCCCGATGCCGTTTCGGTCGAACGTCCCCACCGCACCGCGGCAACACCAGGCGCAACCGGCGGAAGCTGCCTATGCGGGGCCGTGACATTCGAGTTCGACGGCGAACCGGAACGCATGGTCAACTGCCACTGCTCGCGCTGCCGACGGGCCATGAGCGCCGCCTACGCGACCATGACGATGGTGCCGGCCGGCGCCTTCCGCTGGCTGTCCGGCGAAGACCACCTCGTCAACTACAAGATGCCCGAGGCCAAGGTGAAAGGCACCGCCTTCTGTCGAATCTGCGGGTCGCAGATGCCGCGGCTGCGGACCGAGCACCAGATGCAGATTCCGACGGGCTGCCTGGACGACGACCCCGGCATGCGACCCGCCGCCAACATCTTCACGGCGTCGAAAGCGGCCTGGTCAGTCGTCGACGAGCGCCTGCCCGGGTTTCCCGAGGCGCCTCCTTGAGGCGACCGCCTTCCCGAGACTCCCACCGGCGCATCACCGACAGCAAGCTTAAGGCTCCCGCTCTATCGCCACGCCCAAAGGCGTGTCCGCGATAGGCATTGGACGGCGGAAGACTCTAGCCCTTCAAACGGGCCTCGAGTTCGGCGATTCTCGCCAGCGCCGCTTCGTGGGCTTTCCGCTCTTCACTCCGCTGGCGCAAGATGTCGTCGCGTTGGCGCAAGGCGTCATGGACCAGCGGAATCCGCTCGCCGGAGCGCGGGTCGAGGATGGCCATCTCCGTGCGGTCGTAGGAAATCTCGGCGTCGAGCACATCGCTCCGGTAGACGCCCGGGCGCGACAGGGCGATCCGCTCGTAGACGCCGCGGCGGAGCCGGTAGCCGGTTAGCGGATCCCGTAGCCGGCCGAGCGGATCGATCTGCCAGTACTCGCGCACGCCGAGGTCGCGGTATAACGCCGGCTTGATGTCAACATCCCGGCGCCAGGTCTTCTCCGACAGTCCCTCGACGACGAGGTCCGGCGGCTGGCCTTCGACCCAGACCTTGTAGGAGTTCCTGGGGTGGCGGCCGACGCCAAGCGCGATGGTGACGTCCGGTTCAACCGCAGCGGTCCGGTTGCCCTCTTCGATGAGGATCAGCAGGTTCTGCTGGACCATGGCGTCGGGCCGGTCGGCGAGCAGCGCGAAGGCGGCGTTCCTGAAGTAGTTCAGGACGTCGTCGTGGGCGGTGCTCTCCGACAAGGTCTGGTCCTCGAACGGGTAGCCTTCGTCGTCATGGCCGACCGGCGGCCGGGGCCGCCACAGGGCCTCGGCGTGGATCTGGGAAAGCGGCACCGGACGGGACCGTCGGCGCACCTTTGCGGCGCGTGCGGGGATGTCTTGCATGGCTGGAATCTACCATAGCGGGTTCCGGCTGGGTGATGGCCCGCAAGCATGGTGCACATGGAACCGGGAGCGTTACGGACATCGGCCCGACCGCCTGTGCGAGATTCGCCCGACGTCGCGGAGGTAGAGAGAGGTGATTGACGAGCGTGTGCGACGTGCGGTTCTCTATCGCGAAACCCGCTGACCGCACTCGTCGGCGTTACCGTTCCTCCGTCCCCCCGTCGATGT
>JAPOYW010000131.1 GCA_026706425.1 Gammaproteobacteria bacterium | reverse complement strand
CGCAAAGTGCGCAACTTCGTCACCCTGACCAAGGGCGAAGAGCCTGGCTATGAGATCTACGTCGCGGAACGGGCGGTGCTCGAACGCCAGCAGAGACGCGCTTGGGACGCGGTTCTCCCGAAGGCTACCGCCAAGGAACGGGAGCGCCTGCCGAAGGACGAGCGAGTTGCCAGAGAACTGATGTCGTGGATGTGCTCGAACTTTTTCGACGTCCGAGCGTTCGGCGCAGTCATGTCCACGAAGGGCGCCAATTGCGGTCAGGTGCGTGGGCCGGTGCAGTTCGCGTTCGCTCGTTCGGTCGAGCCGATTCTGCCGCTGGAGGTGTCCATTACTCGAATGGCGGCCACCACGGAGGCCGATGCGGAATCCAAGGGTGACGTCCGCACGATGGGGCGCAAGCACATTGTGCCCTATGGGCTGTACCGCAGCCACGGTTACGTGTCGGCGTGTCTTGCCGGAGGAGGGGGTGGAGGCACCGGATTCTCGGAGGAGGACCTCGACCTGCTATGGGAGGCGCTCTCGCAGATGTTCGACCATGACCGGTCGGCGGCGCGGGGCGAGATGGCGGCACGGCGGTTGATTGTCTTCAGGCACGAGAGCGCGATCGGCAACGCACCCGCGCACAGACTCTTCGACCGGGTGGTGATCAAGCGGATGCGCGACGGCGTGGCGCACGAGCCCGGCCGCAGTTCCCTGCCGCCGGCGCGAGAGTACGGAGACTACAGGGTTCAGGTCGACACGGACGATCTGCCGGCCGGTGTGGACATCGTCGAGAGGATCTGAACGGTGACGGCCGGTGAGGCGGACCCGATCGTTCCCGAGGCGGAACTGGTGCCGATCTCGGCTCTTCAGCACCTGCTGTATTGTCCGCGGCGATGCGCGCTGATCCACATCGAGCGGCAGTGGTCGGAGAACCGCTTCACGGCGGAGGGGCGTTTGCTGCACGAGCGTGCGGACGCGGGACGACCGGAGCGCCGAGCCGGGGTACGGATCGAGAGAAGCGTGGCCGTGCGGTCGCGACGGCTCGGCGTGACCGGAGTCGCGGACGTTGTCGAGATGCGGGGCGACGACGGGTCGCCGTACCCGGTCGAGTACAAGCGCGGCCGGCCGCGAGGGAATCGCGCGGACGAGGTGCAGCTCTGCGCGCAGGCCCTGTGTCTCGAGGAGATGCTCGGCGGGTTGGTTCCGGAAGGGGCGCTCTTCTACGGGCGGAGCCGTCGTCGCCGGGTCGTCGTCTTCGACGATGAGCTTCGGGAGCTGACGGAGCGGGTGGCCCGCGACGTGCGCCGTCTGATCAACGGGGGCGACACACCGGCGGCGATTTACGAGCCGCAGAAGTGCGAGGCATGCTCGCTGAAGGAGTTGTGCCAGCCAAGGCGGCCGGCGGGGGCTGGTGTGGTCGGCCGGTGGCTCGCGGCCGAGATCGACCGCTGAGGCGCCGCTGATGCGCCGTCATCTGAACACCCTCTACGTCACCACCGAAAACGCGTGGCTGCACAAGGACGGCGAGAACGCCGTCGTGGAGGTCGACGGTGTTGAGACGGGCCGCGTGCCGGTTCACCTTCTCGGGGGCATCGTGTGTTTCGGTCCGGTCGGGATGACGCCTGCGTTGGTGGGGCATTGCGTCCAGCGCGGGGTCTGCGTTTCGATGCTCGGCCGAAACGGTCGCTTCTTGGCCCGGATCGAGGGTCCGGTTTCCGGCAACGTGTTGCTGAGGAGAGCTCAGTACCGCGCCACGGACGATGTCGCGGTGACCGCCAAACTGGCGGGCCACATCGTGACGGGGAAGTTGCTCAACCAGCGTACGGTGGTGCGACGTGCGTTGCGGGACCACGGTGCCACCATGGTCGCCGATACCCGAGAGCGGGTGGCGGCTTGCGACCGGCGACTGACTGACACGGCGCGGCGCAGCACAGGGTCGTCGTCAACGGCTGTGGTCCGTGGTATCGAGGGCGAAGCTGCCCGAGAGTACTACTCGATATTCGACGATCTGATTCGGCGTGGAGATCGGGGTCTCTCCTTCAAGGGTCGTTCGCGTCGGCCTCCTCTCGATCCAGTGAACGCGCTGCTGTCGTTCCTGTACACGTTGCTGACACACGACTGTCGCTCGGCGCTGGAAACGGTTGGGCTCGATCCGGCGGTAGGATATCTGCATCGGGAACGTCCCGGACGTCCGAGCCTGGCACTGGACGTCATGGAGGAATTGCGTCCGGTGTTGGCGGATCGCCTGACGCTGTCGCTGATCAACCGTGGCCAGCTTCGTGCCCGTGACTTCGAGACGGCGGTGAGCGGGGCGGTCACGTTGCGGGACGACGCGCGGAAGAGAGTGCTGGTCGCCTACCAGACGCGCAAGAAGGCCGAGCTGCTCCATCCGTTCATCAAGGAGAAGACCACGCTTGGTCTCGTTCCGTTCGTGCAGGCGACACTGCTGGCCCGACACTTGCGCGGTGACCTCGACGAATACCCGCCGTTCGTGTGGCGTTAGGAGACGGCGGGATGCTCATGCTGGTTACCTATGACGTGGCCACCAGTGATGCTGCAGGGCGACGGCGACTGCGCCGCATAGCGCGGTTGTGTAGGGATTTTGGACAACGCGTGCAGTACTCGGTATTCGAGTGCGAGGTGGATGCCGCGCAATGGACGTCGCTCCGTGCGCGACTCGTCGCGGACATCGATGAACAGACGGACAGCCTGCGATTCTATCGATTGGGTGGCAATTGGCGCTCGAGAGTGGAGCATGTGGGAAGCAGGGCTTCGTACGACCCTACCGGCCCGCTGGTATTCTGAGTCCGCGCGAACCAGAAGCTGCCGGACTGTCGCCGGGAGGTTCGCGGAACTCTGAAGGGCAATGGCCGCGGGCAGTAATCGAGTTGCAGGGCGACCTTGGACGGATTGGTGCTTGTGTCGGTGACGGGGTTCGCGCAGATCGACGGATATCTGCTTGTTGGGCAACGGGTTACGGTGGCGGGGTCGCCCCCCGCGCGGGGGGCGTGGGTTGAAACTCCTCGAACAGGATGCCGAGTAGCCCACGGAAGTGCGGGTCGCCCCCCGCGCGGGGGGCGTGGGTTGAAACAGTCTATCGGGTGCGGACATTGCCCTGCTCTCGCGTCGCCCCCCGCGCGGGGGGCGTGGGTTGAAACTG
>JAPOYW010000662.1 GCA_026706425.1 Gammaproteobacteria bacterium | reverse complement strand
CGAGGAACTGGCATGCGCTGCCGGCCGATCGCCAGTATGTCCGACTGGTCCAATTGTCCAGCATTCAAGTTCGCGTCCACGACCTGTCCTGCCAACCCTGCCCGAAATCCGACGTCGGAGTCGTCGCTTCCAGCAGGCTCCCGAAACACTCCTAGCCTTTGGTTTCGTGACGTGATTCTCCCGATCCGTGAACCGGGGGAGGACTGCATGCGGGCAACGGGGCGAGACGGCGCATCCGCAAGCGGATCGAGAAGATCTTCGGTCGGATCACGGTTCGGAGCGGTCAACGCCAAATCCGGTTCCGGGAGGCGCCGACCGGTCGAGGCATCGTCAATGTTGACCCTGGCCGCCCGTGGCCCCGTCCGATTGCCCGGGCTGCTGGTCGCAGTTCCGCCATGACACCAGGCCGTGAGGCGCACCGATCGGCACTTGGCGGATCGTCGAAGCTGATCTGCGGGACCGCAACTACTTTGACCTCGTCGAATCCACGTACATGACCTTTGAAGGCAATGGACACGGCGGGTTCGCATTCGCCGGGGGGCGGGGCAGCCTCGACTGCGAATACTGGGGTCGCATCGTCTTCTTTACCTGGCAGGGGTTTGACGAGACGGACGAGGAGTGGGGCGACGGGTCAGCGGAACCGGAGGATGACGGCTTCCTCGACATCGAACTCCACTTCCACGATGGCGGCCAGGCGACCCGGAAGGTCCAAAAATGGTGCGTTATTCAGCGGCCTTCCGGGGCCCATCATGCCCTCTATTGTGCTTGCGGAATATAGTCGGCAGCCACCGACTGCTGAATCAGCACGATACAGTCCTCCGGCCCGACGCAGGCGTCCCCGTGCATCTCGCCGCCCGGCTGGAAGACATAAGAGCGTGGCGGCAGTTCGCGCACTTCTCCGGTTTCGGAAAAGGAGTGTCTCCAGATTCCGGTCAAATTGACGCCGTGATAATCGCCAGTGTGTGCATGATTGGGGACCACCGTCCCGGCGGGAAACTTGAGGAGGCGCACCGAAGCACCCATGCGCGGGTCGCCCCACAGCATCGCGACTTTGACCGGCGTGCCGTCGATCGGAGCCCATTCGACTTCATCGAGCGCGATCATCGACCCGTGCTCCTTTTGGGCAGCGGTCTGGGCGGGACCTGTTGCAGCGAGCAGTACGACAGCTCCCAACAGGAACAATCTCCTTGCTATCACGTTCACCTCCTTCAACGATCATCGGCAATCCTGCTAGCCGGAACCTAACGGCCGAAACCTGCCAGCGTCCAGTCCTCGTCCAGTGGCCTTTTTCGCACGTTCAGGAGGCGTTTCGATGCCGCATAGAAGTTCGCTTCATCGCCGCCGCAACCCGGCTCTGGGGCTGTCTCGACGAAACCTTGATGATCATGGCGTGTTCTCGTCCACCTGGAGGTTTTGAAGGAGAGCCGGGAGACGCTAGGGAACAAGTCCGGACTCGCGAACGGCTTCCGTCGAGCATGTATGCGAGAACAGTACTTGAGCTCTGGCCGCACCAGTCGCATCAATGCTGGACGGGCCATCGTTGGGGGGCAGCTAGAGCAGCCGCCCAGCCCGGTGCGGGGGACGGCCACTGTGCGAGTGGTCGCACGTCCGCAAACTGCATGGGAACGATCAGGCCGGGAGAAGCAAATTGCCGAAACCGAACTGAAACGGTAATGTCACGGTATGCTGCCTTCACACGGGGCGAATGTCCACCAGCGGCCACTGGGCTCGCGATGGTTCACGTTCCCCGTG
Source organism: Gammaproteobacteria bacterium (assembly GCA_026706425.1). Classification (GTDB taxonomy): domain Bacteria; phylum Pseudomonadota; class Gammaproteobacteria; order Pseudomonadales; family Azotimanducaceae; genus VXYL01. The sequence goes on along the minus strand of JAPOYW010000662.1, from coordinate 1,396 downwards.
CGATGGCAACAGCGCCCGAGCCCCAGGCATTCCAGCAGCAAGGCGGTTGACAGCATGCGGATAGTAATGCGAGACGCAATACCACCCATCGGGATCATCGCGCTAGGCCTTGCCCTCATCCTGATACCGGCCCGTGACGCAACGGCTGAAGACAGCTCTGTCAGCATCGGCGGTGCGCTCGGGGTGAACTGGGTGTATGGCGACTACGACAACCGCCGGGGCGAAAACCTCGGGGACGTCGACCTGGAGTTGTTCCGTCTCAACGCCGACCTCAACCACAACAACCTCATCGGCAGGGTTGAGTACCGGTGGTACGACGGATACAGCATGATGCACACGGCATGGCTGGGGTATCAAACGGACGACTTTGGCACAGTTCGGGCTGGCATCGTGCGTGTCCCCTTCGGTCCCGGCAACTACGGAGTGTCGTCGAGCTGGTACTTCGACCAGCACTTTTACGTTGGGCTCATCGATGACATGGATCTTGGCGTCACATGGACTACGTCCGTCGGCGGCCTGAACGTCGACCTCGCTTATTTCTTTCAGGACGAGGGACACTGGGACGGGGATTCCAGCTTGGACAGCGCACGGTACAGCTACGACCCTGTGATCTGGGGGAAGGCCAACGGGACTTGTAACGCCGGTGACAACAGATGCGGTTTCACTGAGAACGGACAGATCAACCTGCGGGCCGTCTACGTGATGGACGGTGGCGGAGACGTGGGCGCGTCCATCCAGTATGGGCGGCTGGAGGGAACAAATGTCCATGACAGCGGCGCCAATCACTTCGCTGCCTCTGTCCACGGGACGACCTCTTTTGGCGATGTCAAGCTTGTCTCTCAACTGTCGTACTACAAGTACGACATCACTGAAGACACCCCATGGAGAGGCAGTGGTGCTCTCATCCCCATGGGGGCATACGAATGGCCCGAACTTGTTGCCACTGAGGGGTGGATTCCTGCCGTATCGCTCCGGTACGGGGGAGTCGATACATCCGGCCTGGCCTGGCTTGACAGCGTTACGCCATACGTCGAATGGAGTTCCATCTTGAAGCAGCAGGATGGTTTCAACGACAGTTCCTTGTGGACCATTGGCGCCTCGTGGTTCTGGGGCGGCGTGTACGTGTACACCGATATCGGTTTCTCAGACGGCAACTTCTTTGTCGGACCCGGCGGCGACTTTGGTGACAACCGAGCCAACGACTGGGAGAAGCGGTTCAACATCAACGTCCGCTATTACTTCAATTTGTTCAAGTGATCGGTTCTGACGTCCCCACAAGTTAGGGGGGCGGCCAGGGCAGTGCGCTTCGGACATCTGCATGGTTCGGTCACCCTGACGACTGTAGCGATACGACCGGATTCAGAGTTGGCGCAACGCGTATCCAAAGCGAGATACG
>JAPOYW010000561.1 GCA_026706425.1 Gammaproteobacteria bacterium | reverse complement strand
GTCCAAGCGTCAACGCCGTTCGATTCGTCACCCTAATTCGGAGACCGCACACTAGGCACGGTCACGGCACCGCCCGATACGCGATGACCCCTGGCCCGCCCGTTGACCATGGTGCTACGGAGTAGTACCGTGAGTACAAGGAGGTTTCCGTGACGGTCAAGTCCTCAATCTCTCTCACCGATGAGCAGCACGCCTTCGCCAGGGCACTCGTTGAGGCCGGCAGATACGCGAGCTTGAGTGCCGTCCTGCAGAGGGGCATCGACCTGCTGCGTCAGCGAACAGATGCCGAAGAACTGGATGTTGCTGCACTAAGAGAGTTGCTTTCCCAGAGGCGCGAAGGCGCGTTCGTCAGTGGGAAACGCATGGACGAACGGCTGGCGGAGATGTTAGACAACAAACGCCGTACGCATGGCATTCCGCCTTGAGTTTTCCGACGACGCCGAACGCGATTTCGAGTTGATATTTGATCATCTTCTGCGAAGCTACCTCGACTTCGGAGAGAGTCTGCCAACCGCGTTCGAACGGGCCGGGACGCGAGTCTTGGAGTTCCGCGCCGCAGCGGAACGCATCGCAATCGCGCCCTATCGAGGCGAACGTCACGACGACATCCTCCCTGGCTTGAGGCACCTGGCCATCGAACGCGGTATCTACTGGTTCGATGTCGACGAGGCGAACCAAATGGTCCGCGTCCTAGCTGTATTTCTCGGCGGACAGGATCACGTCCGTCATATGATGACTCGGCTCCTGAGAGACTAACGAGTGATCGAGCGCTAACGAGCTCCTTGCAACGCATTCTCTTTGAAAGCCGTCGCACCGGCGGCCACCCAAGGTCCCGTCGACGTGAAGAAACACCTGACGCCGATCTCAGCGAAGTGCTGGACGTTGTCGTTCAAGCACAGCGTACCGGCGGTCCGGCCAGCGGCGACGATGCGGCGTAGTGAATCCTCGATCTTCTCCTGCACGTCGGGGTGCCCGACATTGCCGATGTGGCCCATCGACGCCGCGAAATCCGACGGCGCGACGAAAAACACGCCGATGCCGTCGACTTCGAGGATTTCGTCGAGATTCCGCCACGCCTCGATGTCCTCGATGAGCGCGATCAGGAGCGTTTCGTCGTTGGCGCGGGCCAGGTAGTCGCCGACGCCGTAGCCTTGACGGCTGACGAACAAACCGCGCTTGCCGAGCGGCGGGAACTTGCCGCCCGCAACGACGTTCTCGGCATCCGCCCGGGTGTCGACGTGGGGCACGACGATGGCCTGCGCACCGCGGTCCAGTGTTCGGTAGATGAGACCTTGATCGTTGCGGTTGACGCGGACCAACGAGGTCATTCCCCAGATGTCGCAGGCCCGGGTCAGGTTCCCGAGATCAGCGGCGTCGACGCCCCCGTGTTCGCCCTCGAGCCAGATGCCGTCGAAGCCGATCGGGCCGAGGGCGTCGATATCGTCCGCATGCGTGACGCCGCCAACGACGAACGCCGGTTCGCCGGCCTCGAGTTTGCGGCGAACCCGGTTGGGGCGTAGTTCCATGGGATTCCTCTTGTCGTAGACGGCTCGGCGGCGTCAGGCTACCACTGGATCCAACGACCGTGCGCGCTGCGTAGTACGGACAGCAACCTCGTTGAACGGCCACCTTCCAGGCGGGTGGCCACAAGGCGCTCGCCTTCCGATGAGACGTGGAATAGTGGACGCGATTGGGCTGCCGCGCGCAGCAGACCTGCGAAGGACTCCCGCGCCTGCACGGGAAACTGGTTCAGCGCGTGGCAATGGAACACGCAAAGCGCCGCTTCGGCCGGGGCTTCGGCGACAAGGTCCGGCAGCCACTCGAGCGCGTCCCCCGCCTCTACGCGTGGCGGTTGCCGCAGCCACACCTCCCGTGCGCTCGCGAGCATTGCGGTTCGATCCGCATGCTCGGGCCAGATCAATGCTTCGAGCCACCGGTATTGCTCGACGTCCGCGAGATCGATCGGATTGAGGTCCACGCCTGCGGAAAAGGACACCTCGGGAAAGCTCGACGGCAACGGCGGCATCTCGCCCCGGCCTTCGCACGCGATACGCACAGGGGATCGACCGGAACCGAACGCGGCGCCGTTGGAATAGAGGTAGTCGAACCGGTTCCACAGCAGGTTCAGTCCCGCCCCGGCACCAGTGTCGATCAGTGCCAGATCCCGACCAGTCTCCCGGGCGATGACGCAGAACGCCGGCATCAGGTGCGAACAGCGGCCCACCTCGTTGGTCTGTACGTTCCGCGTTTGAACGAGTTCCGCGATCCGTTCCGCGTGTGAGCAGCAGAACGCGTCGAACTCGTACGCCAGGTCCCGAACGGGCGCTGCACCTTCGGCTACGCGTCGGTAGTGATGTCCAAGCGGCGTATCCGGCGTGTCGGCGACAAGGTGTTTGACGGCGGCAAACAGCAGATTCGGGATCGGTTGGCCCGGTCGACACTCGCGGGCCAGGGCGAGCAGGGGCTCGCGCACGGCCACGTGTCGGGAGACCACGGCGTACGTCGGCGAATTGACGCTCATGCCGGAACCCCCCGGCGCGCATTCGAGGTCGGCGAACGCGTTGAACCGGGCCGCCAAGGCGGAGTCCGTCCGCCGTTCCCGGTTCAGGTCGACGTGACCGCGGCCCGGGATGCCGTCGTCGGTCGCGGGGCTCGCGTTCGTCAAGGCATGTACGGCGTTGGACTCGGGCCCAACTGCGTCTCGAGCATGGGCTGCGCCATCTGCACGAACTCCGAAACCATCGGCCGGCTTTCCCGCGGATCGATGATGTCCTCGATGTTGAACGCTTCCGCCGTACGGAACGGCGACGACAGCGCTTCGAGTTTCGCCTCGATCTCCGCCTGCTTGGCTACGGGATCGTCGGACTCGGCGATAACCCGGCGATAGGCCGCCGAAACACCGCCCGAGATGTGCATCGAGCCCCAGTGGCCGGAGGGCCACGCGACACGTTTGAACATGCCGCTCGGCCGGTCGTGGCACTGCCCGGCAACACCGTAGAGTTGGCGGATGATGATGGTGATCCACGGCATTCGCGTGCGCAGCGTCGCGCACAGCATCTTGGCACCGGCGCGCACGATGCCCTGGCGCTGCTGCTCCGGGCCGACCATGAACCCCGGTTCATCGGCGAAGTAGATCATCGGCAGATGGAAGGTGTCGCAAAGCTGAAGGA
>JAPOYW010000692.1 GCA_026706425.1 Gammaproteobacteria bacterium | reverse complement strand
CCTGCGCCGAAACCGCCAAGCCCAGCAACACGGACGAGCCGTCCTCGCGCACGACGATGCTGCCGGGGCCGAGGCTGCCATGGGCGGCGCCGGCACCGTGCATTGCCGCCAGACCGGCGGCGACCGGACGCACGCGACTTACCAGTTCGTCGCTGGGCAGTGTGCTGCCCGGGCGCAGCAGGGCGGCGAGCGGACGCCCGGGCACGTATTCCATTGCAACGCACGCCGTGCCGTTGGCCTCGAACACGCGAAGGATGCGCACCACGTTGGGATGCTCGACGGCCATCATCCGTTCGGCGCGATCGACGAAACGCGCGAGACCGTCGCGGAACACCGGCTCGGCAGCCGGCGACGCGGCTTGCACCTGCAAGCCGTCGCCGCGCACCGCGAGGCCGTGGGGCATGTATTCCCGCACCGCAACCGTGGCGGCGCCGTGCCCGTCGAGGCAGAGGTAGACGTTGCCGAACGTTCCGGAACCCAGCAGCCGCTGGATCTCGTAGGCGCCGAGCCGGTGTCCCGCCGCTAATGTCTGGTGGTCGTCCGACATGGTGGGCTTCTACGTGGGGGCCGGGGGCGGGGCGAATACCGCGCAGTCGGTCCCGGTTGCGAGGGTGCGGAGTCCGCCGGTACCGCCCCCGCCTTGCGGCGGCACTGGGGTGCCGCTTCCGCGGCGCAGACTCCTCGCCCCCTACATGTCGGCTCCGATCACTTCCCCGTGCTGGCTGTAGTCCAGACCTTCGGCCTCTTCCTCCACCGTCACGCGCAGGCCGATGAACCGTTTGATCAGATAGAGAATGCCGACCGTGCCGAGGGCGCTCCAGCCGCCCACCACCAGGACGCCCTCGAACTGCACCCAGATCTGCCAGAAGTTGCCTTGGACCGCGCCCGCCGCGTTGCCGATTTCCTCCAGTGCGAACACGCCGGTCAGAACCGCGCCGAGCAAACCGCCGATGCCGTGAATCCCGAACACGTCCAAGGCGTCGTCGTAGCCGAGGCCGTACTTCAGCCACGCACATGCCCAGCAGCACGAGAAGCCGGCGACGACGCCGATCGCGACGGCGCCCACCGGCGAAACGTAGCCGGCAGCGGGCGTGATGGCCACCAGACCTGCGACGGCGCCGGACACGAGGCCGAGAACGCTTGGCTTCTTGAGCACCGCCCACTCGTAGAACATCCAGGTCAACGCGCCGGCCGCCGCCGACGTCTGCGTGACAAGCATCGCGAACGCCGCGTTGCCTCCCGCCGTCAGCGAAGAACCGGCGCTGAACCCGAACCAGCCGATCCAGAGCAGCGATACGCCGATGACGCTGAACAGCGGATTGTGCGGTGCCATGTTCTCGGCGCCGTAGCCGGTTCGTTTGCCAACCACGAGGCAGGCGACGAGCCCCGCTACCCCCGCATTGATGTGGACGATCGTCCCGCCCGCGTAGTCGAGTACGCCCTCCTCCTTCAGAAATCCGCCGCCCCAGATCCAGTGCACGACGGGCGCGTACACGACAATGGACCAGAGCGCGACGAAAAACAGCAAGGCGGAGAACTTCATGCGGTCTGCGACGGCGCCGGTGATCAGGGCGGCGGCGACCACGCCGAATCCGAGTTGGAAGACCACGTACAGCGACTCCGGAAATGCGCCGCGCAGGGAATCGAGATCGAGATTCGCAAGGAACAGCATGCCGAAGTCACCGATGTATTCGTTGTCGCCCGAGAACGCCAGGCTGTAGCCCACGAGTATCCATAGCACGGACACCAGACAGCAGATCGCGAAACACTGCCCCGAGATCGAGAGCATGTTCTTGCGGCGCACCATTCCGCCGTAGAACATGGCGATGCCGGGTACCGTCATCATCAAGCCCAGCACGGTCGCAGTCAGCATCCAAGCCGTGGTGCCGCTGTCGAGCGCCGGCGACGCCTCCTGCCCCCAGGCAGGCGCGGCGAGCACGGCGAACAGTGCACACGAAGCGGCAAATGTCTTGTTCATCGCGAACTAGCTCCAATCAGCTTTTCTGACCTTTCCATATTAGGGCGTCAGAGCTTGTAGCGGAAGCCGATGCTGAAGCGCGGGCCCGCTTGGCCGGCGAAGAGCGTCTGCAGCCGGTCGCGCCCGTACACGTGCGTCGTCTCGTCCGTGACGTTGATCGCATCGACGTACACCTGCATGGCGTCCGTAATCCAGTAGCTCGCGCTCACGTCGAGCTGCTGGTATGCCGCCACGTAGGTCGGTGGCCCCGGGCCCACGTTCACCTGTCCGGTTCCCGCGAGAAAGTCGTCGCGCCAGTTGTATGCGAGGCGCACGTTGATGCCGTTCTTGTCGTAGAAGGCAATCAGGTTGGCGGAGTCGCTCAAACCCGTGAGCACGAACTGCTGCTCGAGGCTGAAGTCGTCGTAGCCGACATCGGCATCGACGATGGTCGCGTTGGCGATGAAGCCGAAGCCCGACTCGCCGAAGTTGTGCTGCACGACGAACTCCCAGCCGCGCATCGTGGCCTGCTCGATGTTGACCGGAACCGTGAGGATGAACGGCGAGGCGGGGTCGCGACCGGCAACGCCGGAGATGACGCCGTTGGCCCCGTCGACGCCAGGCTCGTCCGCACGGAAGTCGAGAATCCACGAATAAAGCGTTGCCGAGTCCGAACTGCCCGTCGCCGCGCGGGCCTCCTCCGCCAGCGGGCCGAGCCCCGGGTGAGGCAGGTTGAAGGTCTCCTCGATCACCGAGGAGATGCCGATGAAGTTCTCGACGTCCTTGAGGAAGTAGCCTGCCGCCGCGTAGCTGCCCTCGCCGTAGTAGTACTCCACCGACAGATCGTAGTTCTGGGACTGGAACGGAAGCAGCGCCGGATTGCCGCGGTTGCCGCGTCCGGCGTCGATACGCACCAGCGACTCGATCGTCTGGCCGCCCTGGATGTCCCCGTAGTTCGGTCGCGTCAGGGTCTCGCTGTAGGAGAACCGGCTGACGAGAACGGGCGTCACGTCGATCTTGAAGTCGACACTCGGCAGCAGGAGATCGTAGCTGCCGCTTAGACTGGTGAACGCGGTGTCCGCCCGGATGGCGGTGAGTTCGTTTCCGGAGATCCAGTCGATGCCCGTGTAGGCCGGGGACAGCGCTTCGGAATCGATATCGGTTGCCTCGTACCGGAGTCCGATGCGCACCGAGGCGGGTCTTGTCCCCAAGTCGCCGCTCATGTTC
>JAPOYW010000500.1 GCA_026706425.1 Gammaproteobacteria bacterium | reverse complement strand
CGCCGGTACGAAGACCGGCCCGGCGGCTATACGCGGATCCTGAGGGCCGGCTTCCGGCAGGGTGACGCCGCCCCGATGGAGTACATCGAACTGGTCGGTCGGGAACTGGCGGACGACGAAGAGGATTTCGAGGAAGAAGAGTAGCGGCCAGGCATTCGTCGGCAGTAGGCGGCGTCTTTGCTGCCTCGGGGGCATCCGACGGCGAGAGTGACATAATGGCGGCATGACCGTCGCCGAAACGCCCATCCACACCGACTTCATGGACGCCGACATGCGCCTTGTCTGGGACGGCCTCGGTCCCATGCCGGGCGATCTAAGGCTTTACGGCGGCACTGCGCTGGCGCTGTACAGAAACCACCGGGCATCGACCGACTTCGACTTCGTCACGCCCATCCCCGGGATTGTCGATCTGGACTTCGTCAACGCGATTTCCTATTTCGAAGTCGCGAACGCCGTCGGCGGCACGGGCATGGTCGACGCCGAGATCGTCGGGCAACGCCGATCCGTCGCCGTGACGTTCCTCGAAACCGGGAGGTTGTTCGCCGGGCCGACCCGAGAGCCGCTTACGGCGCCCAACGGTGTGGCGGTCGCCCACCCGGTCGACCTGATCGCGTCGAAACTATGGGCGCTCGTCGGGCGCGACGAACTGCGCGACTACGTGGACCTGGCCGAGTCCATTCGCGCCTGGCCATGCGAAGCGAAACTCGCCGCCGGAATCCTGCCCGGGCGGGACCGGTTCCGCTCCATCGACGTCGCTCGACTGCTATCGGGCATTCCGAGGCATGTCAGCAACGACCTTGGGCACCGCGACCACGAGACCATCCGCAGCTTCGCGGCTCGACTGCTCCGCGCACCGGGTGCCGCCGAGTGAAACCGCTGGGTTACGATCCGCGCCCCGATCTCAAGCGTTGGCGGGGGACTCCGATCCCGCCCGTGGAGCATCCGCTCGCCCTCACGAGCGAGCGGCGGACTATCGCGGAACGGATCTGGTGGAACGGCCCTCCGTGGACGATCCTCCGCAACGCCCGCCGCTATCTCTGGTCGGTCATGGACTTCGGCACCGACGACGACATCGCCTACACGCGAACCGATGTTCAACATGACCTCTGGGTGCTTGCGCTGCGCACCGCGAAACCGGGACAGGTCTCGCGCGGCTCGTGGATCCTTTTTTCGATCGCCTACGGCCTGATCGCCAATACCGTCGACTACATCGGGGCTTGCCGCCAGGAATGGCCCGAGACCGCGCACAAGCGCGACTGGCGCATGCTATCCGGCGCGCCCCGCGAGACACTCTACGCCCACCAAGCGATGGCATCGATGCTCGCCCGGGGCTACAGCGCCGAAGCGGCCGTCGCGGCAGTGGCCGATCAGCGCGCCGCCGGCTGGGGCAGAACCCCTGGAAACACCGAGTCGTCCGTTGGCGACTCAGTTAGATAGACAGCGCACGGTTCCGGCGACGGCGTAGCTCCGGAAGGCACGCCGCACCAATACCTATGTTCCATTGGCCAACGCTCGTCCTTCTCGGCGTCGAAACGGCGGCAATCGCTGGTCTCGGGTCGGCACGACGTCCGGGACGCAGACCGCACACGGTCCAGCACCGTGTTGAAGTGGTCGCATGGGAAACATGAATCCAACCATCGAACCCGCACTTGACGAGCTTCGCCGCCAATGGGGCATCGACCTCCAGCGCGCACGTGCAGTCGTCGCCTTGCTCGCATCCAACAAGCCGGTGCCGATGGCAGACCTCGTCGCAAAGACTGGCTTGTCCCGCAGTTCCATCGAAGGAATCGTACAGAGCCTTCGCCCATTCGTGCAGGAGCTTTCGGCGGGTTTCGTCATCGAGGGGAGCCACCATAGTGCCGTGTCCGGGTTTCTTAGTGCCGCCCAACCTTCGCCTCCTACCCGAGCCAATGAATCTGCAATTCTCTCGAAACTAGACAACGTACTCGCAGATCGACCGCCTCCGATCTGGCAGCTAGACCATGTGCCCGCGACAACTGAGACCGTCTGGCGACGAGCGACATATATGTACTCCACGTTCAACCTCCACGACGCTACCGTCCTGATGGTCGGCGATCAGGACTTGACATCTATCGCTCTGGCGCTCATTTCCCCATCCACGGATGTCGTCGTGGTCGACATCGACGAACGTATCCTTTCGTACATTCATGCAGTAGGGCAGACGCACGCGCTCCGAATCAGGCCCGTTTTCTCTGATCTGCGCATCACCTTCCCGCGTTCACTGCAGCAACGCTGCCATCTGGTCTTCACCGATCCGCCATACACCGAGGGAGGACTGCGTCTCTTTCTTCAGCGCGCGGTGCAATCCTTGGTCCGGGGAGAACCCACGCGCGTGCTCCTAGCCTACGGATTTGGTGATCGTCAACTTGCCAAGGCGTACAAGGCACAATCCGTCGTTCACAGCCTGCGATTCGTTCAGCACGCGATGTTGCCCGATTTTCATCGCTTCGATGGTGCGCAAGCCATCGGTAGCCGGAGCGACCTCTACGTTCTCGAACCGACCACACGCGCCTTTGCTGCATCGCGAGACGTACGCGGGACTCGGGCCATATACTCAAAAGGGCACGAGGGCCCGAATGGCGACATTCAATCCTTGCCATCCGAGCTCTTGGATGCACTACCCGAACCGATGGACTGGCTGCTCGTAGGCAATCCGCTACCGAAAATCGCAGCTAAACAGAGGGTGCCGATCGACACGTTCATCCGGGAACGATTCGTCAACGCCCGCGCCAAGCGTGTAGTCGTTAACGTATATCCAGGCTTCGATAGCTACCTGTTGCGACTCTGTCTACATGCAAACGCCGACTACATCACCCTGATTGGTACATGGCGCGCTGTCGTAAAGCTCCGACGGCAACCGTATAGAGAGTTGGTTCTTCTGAAGTATCGAGAGGTATGGTACCGACAGGCCGGCAACGCAGGAGTTCTCGCTCTAGCGCCAAGAGAGGCATCGGATATGGATGCCATAGACTCGGTCATGATACGGCTGCTCCGCAAACCGGCAGCACGGCTGGGGTCAGCTTGGCGCGAGGCGCTCATCAGACACTTTCGCACCCAGGATGTCGTGATTACCAAGAATGAAGCAAGGGGCGTGATTGCAGACACCGAGATTGGCTCGATCCATGGCGAGACCTACCCGATGGGAGTGACGGAGGCGATGTTGTTGCGGCG
>JAPOYW010000124.1 GCA_026706425.1 Gammaproteobacteria bacterium | reverse complement strand
GTTCCGGCTGGTTGGCCAACCTTGGCCGGTCAGGTCTTTCACCTGTCGGGTCGCACTCGAAGGTTTCCGTCATGTCATCGCATGCACTTCCCCCTTCGCCAAGCTTCGCCTGGCGCAAGACAAGCCCGTCCCCTACGACCGCGTTCCCCCAACGGCCGTCTGGATACCCGGGCCAAGCACGAGCCTTTCCAGTTCCTCGATGGTCATGCTCCCCGGTTCAAGATTCTCGCGGACGAGTCGATTGCCAACTTCCTGGACTACCGTATTGGCCGGCACGGGGACGCCGTGGAGACGGCCGAGCAGCACGATCTCGCCGTTCATGAAATCCGTTTCGATGTCGCCGGTTCCGCGCAGCATGCTCTGCAGCGACGAGCCGCCGTGACGGTCGTGCCCCGGCACTTCGCGACCCCGGATGTCGGCTCGACGCGCGCGCGTCTCCTCCACCGTGGCACAGTGGATGCCTGCCGCGCGGTAGCAGGCGAGCGCTTCTTCGCGCAGCTTGGCGGCCACCGCACGGGAGCCCGTTCCGGTCGCCGCTTGTACGGCGTTGTTGAGATTGCCCAAGAGCTTGGCGTACTTCTGGCCCATGATCGCCCCGTCCGGCACCGCACTGAATCCGGCGCGGCGCAGCGCCGCGGCGACCGCTTCGATGAAATCGTCCACGCCGTTGGGATAGCCGCCCGCATCGAGGCACCCTGCGGTGTCCTCCGCAAAGTTCACCACGACGCCGGGTTCTAGGTGCTCCGCGGGCAGGAGGACGACCATTCCGTACGTACGCGGGAACCGGCGCAGCGCCAGGCGTTCGTTCTCGACCCCGTTCTGGCAGCAGATGACCCGGGCATCACCGGCCGTTGCCGCGTGGAGATCGCGCAACGCGTCCTCGGTGTGCTGCCCCTTCATGCATAGAATGACCGCGTCGTCGGGGCGGATGTCGGCGTCGTCGGGATGGGGAAAGCACGGGATGCGCAGGTGAACGTCCTGGGATGGCGACACGAAGCGCAGGCCGTCCCGGACGATCGCCTCGTAGTGCGCGCCGCGGGCAATCAGTCCGACTTCGAAGCCGCTCAAGTGCAGTCGCGCGCCGATGGTTCCGCCGATGCCGCCGGCACCGTAGATGACGAATCTCATTGGGTCTTCACCTCCGGTGACTGAAATAGCGACTGGGCGGACCCAACGGTCGGGTCAACCGGCAACAAATGAATTGACGATCAGCTCGAGAATGAAGTCGGCGTCGGCGCGCATGGCGGCGACTTCGTCCACATCGAAGACACCCGGCAGGACGAGATAGCCGTCGCGGTCGAACGCGGCGGTTTGCTCAGGGTCCAGATACGGCATACGGGCCAATCATACCCGACCGAATCTCGGTCACGACGGCTCGGCGGATGCCGGAAGGTCGCGGATCGGGACGGGTCAGGAATCGCGCGTCGAGCCCAAAAATGAAGGAACTATGGAATCGCAATCGTTAACCGATTGATGTCATTCGAGATTTCTCATCAACGCTCCGAGGGGTGCCGAAACCCCCTCAAATTCGCCCATTCCATCTGCTATATTGGGCTCCTCACTAGTCGGGTCTGTATATCGATACAGTGTAGTTCTCCTCGGCAGGGCGATCACACTTTCATCCATGCAGCCCGGCTAGTGAGGCCACTCCCGGAACCGTGTCCCGAACCAAAAAAATCCGTTTATCAACGGTTTACGGCAGCTCGTTGCCCATCACGATGCAGCCGCTGGCGGCGAACATCCCGCCCACGCCGAGACACAGCGAGACCTTCGCACCGGGCACCTGCGCGGGCGCCGTGCCGCGCATCTGCCGAACGCTCTCCTGCAGCGCGTACATGCCGTACATGCCGGAGTGCATGTACGACAGACCCCCGCCGTTGGTGTTGAGCGGCAGCGCGCCGCCGGGTCGCGTATTGCCGTCTTCGATGAACGCCGGTGCTTCGCCGCGTTCGCAGAAACCGAGATCCTCGAGGCCCCAGATCGGGAGGTGGGCAAACGCGTCGTACACCATCATGTGATGCACGTCGCCGTGGTTGATTCCCGCCGACCGCATGGCCTCTCCGCCGGCGATGCGGAACGCCTGGGAACTGGTCAGGTCCTTCATCTGGCTGACCATCGGGGTCTCGACGCTCTCGCCGCTGCCGAGGATATAGACCGGTTTGTTGGGGAAGTCCGCGGCCCGTTCCGCAGACGTCAGGATCAGCGCACCGCCGCCGTCGGTAACGAGACAGCACTCCAGGAGGTGGAACGGGTAGGCGATCAGGCGCGAGTTCAAGACATCGTCCACCGTGATCGGGTCGCGATACGACGCCCGCGGATTCATGCCGGCCCATTCGCGCTGCACCACGGCGACCATTGCCAACTGTTCGTGGGTCATTCCATACTGCTTCATGTAGCGCAGCACGCCGATCGTGAACATCGTCGTTGGGCCCATGGATCCGTAGGGGCCCTCGAATTGGGCAAGCAGCGACCCGGCCCCCCCGCCCCTGCCGCCGCGCCCGACGCCGGAGCGGCCGCTCTCGCCATGCGTGACGAGGATCGTATCGGCGTAGCCCGCCTCGATGGCCGCCGCAGCGTGGCGGACGTGTAGCATGAACGAACAGCCTCCGACCGAACTACCGTCCACCCAGCGCGGCGCGATGCCGAGGTAGTGGGCGATGTTGACCGGCGACTCGCCCGCGGTCGCGACGCCGTCGATGTCTCTCGCCTTGAGGCCGGCGTCGGCCAGGGTGTTGAGGGCGGCATCGGCATGGAGTTGGATCTGGCTCATCCCGGGAATCCTGCCGAGTTCCGTGGTCTCGGCTGCACCGACGATGGCGACAGTCATGACCGGCTCTCCCTGGGGCGGAACAGGGGGATGGCGATATCGCCGTTGTATTCGAACGTGACTTCGAGGGGCATGTCGAGCACCAGTGCCTCCGGGGTTTGTTCGCAGTCCACGATGTTGGAGAGCATGGTCGGCCCCTCCTCGAGTTCGACTATCGCAATGGCGTAGGGTCCCTCGAAGGACGGATGCGGGCGGTGGTTGATCACGTAGCTCAAGAGCTTGCCGTAGCCGCTCGCATTGAACACTTCCACGCTACGCGAACTGCATGCCGGGCACAGTGACCGGGGCGGGAAGTAGACATGCCCGCAGTCGTTGCAGCGCTGCAGGCGCAGTTCACCCGCCTTCGTACCGTCCCAGAAATGCTGAGTTTCCGGGGTCGGCT
>JAPOYW010000459.1 GCA_026706425.1 Gammaproteobacteria bacterium | reverse complement strand
AGCCGCGGCCGATGCCCCGGTTCGATCCGTCGCGTCCCGTCAACGTCATTCCGAACGCGGCGACTGGTCTGCGGCTCTCGTGGTTCGTCCTCCGGGGCACGGGACAGGTCGAGTTCGACCCGCCGCAATCCAAGACCTGGGAGGACACCCGCGACCGGGCGGACTCGCCGTTCGCGCCCGGCTGGAAGACGCCCGACCCGCCGCCGATGGGCCGGTGGGAGGTGGAGGCCAGCTTCACCGCGCCCGGCACCTACGTGCTGCGCTGCCTGGCCCACGATGGCGGGCTGATGACCACCGAGGACGTCACCTTCACCGTGACGCCCTGACCGGGCCAACCCGCGGCAACGTTTCAGGCCCCGGTCCTGCATCGCTGCAGGGCCGGGGCTCTCTTCTTGGTGCAGGCACGCCTCCGATTCGTCTCCGGACCGTCCGAGATTCGGCTGCCACCGACACCCTGGGCCGGCCGACCACCATCCGCCCCGCTGGGGCGTCCAGACCGATTGACGGTGGCGCGGTCGACCGCTAGTATCCGCGGCAAGCCAACCGACGGTTGAGAATACGCTGCGACAGCGATGCCATTCATACCCAAGGAAGAACGCCCGTCGCTCGCTCTCCTCGCGAGACTCGCCGACGATCAGGCCTCGCAGTTGTCGGCTGCCTTGAATGCGGCCTCGGCCGAACTCAACCGTGACGACCTCGTCCAGCACGTGGTCAACGAAACGCGCACGATCGAGACCGACGATGTCAAGAAGATCCTGAATGCAGTCCGGCAGGTCGCCAGCGCAAAGGAGATACTGGAGGTTCCGACCGATGTCTTCCTGCACGATGTTGCTGAGGGCATGGGAAGGGTCGAAGAGCCGGAGCATCGACTGGATGAGTCGTTGCAGGTCCGTCTACGAGAGCGCCTCGCCACGCTCACCCAGTCTCCGGCCATGGAGTTCCAGGCGAAGGCCCGCTCTCTGCAACAGGATCGAGAGAACACCTATTGTCGTGCTCGCATCATCACCGACCTGCGGCCTGTATTCGGTTCGGACGTGCGCCAGTCGCCCAAGGCGGTTCTTGTGACGCACATGCTCCGCATTACCTATCACCACGGCAGTCACGGTACCCTCCGTGACCTGTTCTTGACCCTGCGGACGGAGGACCTCGACCGCCTCAGTGAGATCATCGAACGGGCGCGGCAGAAGGCGGGCTCACTCCATGCCTTCACGGCAGCGACCGACCTTCGGGAGGTCAACTGAGGAGGCGCCGTGCCAATCTCGTACGGTTCCGAGCACTGCGATCATCGACTAGGCGAGTGGGTTCCACCCGCCGAGGGAGCTTCGAATCTCGCGCGCAACTACCGCATGCGTGAGCACACCATCGGCAGTGCGTATTTCCTCTATTCGGATCGCCTTCCGGGAAGAACGGACTACGCAGCAGAGACGCGGCGGCGCTTCGACACGTACGCCGAAGAGTGGACTGCGCAGACGTCACACCTCTCCGTGCTTGGCAGAAGGCTGATGCACCCGAGCTATCAGAAGATCATCGGCCTTGGGCGTGACGCTCTTCCATTGATTCTCAGTCGACTCCTGTCGCGGCCAGATCACTGGTTCTGGGCGCTTCGGTCCATCTCCGGCGAAGATCCGGTGAGGCCCGAAGACGTTGGGACATTCGATGCGATGCGGGATGCCTGGATCAGATGGGGCCGAAAGCGTGGTCTTGTCAGATAGGCTCGATATGGCCAACGACCTGCGGGCTCTCTTCCCCAAGCTCGACGCTCAGAATCATCGCATAACCAGCCAGGAAGACCCGCGCTACAACTGTGTCGCCTGGGCCGCCAGAGATTCGAGCCGATGGTGGGACCACCTCTACGGATATTGGCCTGACGGGGTACGGCGCGATCCGGCGATCGAGGCATACGTGGAGCTGTTCCAAAGGCTGGGGTTCGAGTCGTGCAACAGCCCGGAGATTGAACCCGGCTTCGAGAAGGTCGCCTTGTTCGGCAAGGCGGGCGAATTCACGCACGTGGCGCGAGCGCTGGAATCAGGCGGCTGGACAAGCAAACTGGGCCGGCTCGAGGACATCGAACACGATAGCCTCGACTCACTGGCTGACGATGCCGACGATTCGTATGGCCAACCTCTCGTATTTCTCCGCAGGGCGCAGGCGAACCGAACCCCGAGCGCCTGACCGACGGTCGCCTTGGCCGGCGAGGCGTATGCGAGCCGGACCATGGCTCGGGGGAACAGCCCATGATTCAAGCCTGGCAGGCGGATGGCGTCCCGCCCGCGAGGTGTGGGCTCGCACGATCAGGCTTCAGAACGAGACGGTGGCGGTGATCGAGACGGTGCGGGGCGCCCCGAGCCAGGCGGCGTTCTCGGTGATGGCGGAGAGATACGCCTTGTCGAGCAGGTTGTTGGCCACGATCGCGAACTCCGTCGAGCGGAGCAGATCGCTCAGCGACTCGCCCGAGAGGCTGACGTAGGCGTCGACCAGCCAGTAGGGGTCGGTGTACCAGTCCGAGGTCAGGCTGACGCGCCGGGGCGAGGTGTACTTGGCGGTCAGCCCTGCGCCGAGCGGGCCGCTGCGATCGAGCGAGACCACCCACAGCCGCTCCGGCACCCCGGTGACGTCCGTGCCCGCCACGATGCCCTGGTTCGCGTCGACGAAGGGGTCGCCGCTCCCGATGTAGTCCGAGTCGTTGAACGTGAAGGCGGTGTAGAACGAGGTCTGCCGCGGCATCTCGACCGTCGCCGAGAGCTCCACGCCGCGCGTGTCGATGCCGCCCGCGTTGAAGTAGGCGCCGCCGCCCGGGATGAGGTAGTTGGGGCCGGCGGGCGTCTGCGGTCCCAGGTAGAAGATCCGGTTCTGGAAGTCGATGTCGTACCAGGTGGCGCTCAGCGCGACCCGGTCGCCGGCGTACTGCAGCCCCACGTCGACGTTCGAGGCGGTCTCGGGCTCGAGCAGATCCAGGCTGCGGCCCGGCACCTCGAGCAGCGTGGCGCTGATCGCCTTGAAGTTCTCCGAGTAGCCGGCGAACAGGTCGAGGCCCTCGACCGGTGTCTCGAACGTCACGCCGCCGGAGAAGAGCAGGTCCGAGTCGGAATCGACGCCCAGGTCCGGGTCGACGCCGAACAGGTCCTGGCGCGACACGCCGACCAGGAACTGCTTCACGCCCCCGCTCAGCGCGAACGGCCCGGCGAAGATCGTCTCCTCCAGGTACCACTTG
>JAPOYW010000133.1 GCA_026706425.1 Gammaproteobacteria bacterium | reverse complement strand
CGGTCACCTTCGACAACCACTACGTGGGTTCCATGCCGTGCATGCCGGCCCGGCGCGAACTGCACACCGGTCGGCACAACTTCCTGCACCGATCCTGGGGGCCGTTCGAGCCGTTCGACGACTCCACCTTCACGATCCTCAAACAGAACGGCGTCTATACGCACCTGGTATCCGATCACTACCACTACTGGGAGGACGGCGGCGCCACCTATCACCATCGCTATTCGAGCTGGGTGAACGTGCGGGGCCAGGAGGGCGACGCCTGGAAGGGCGAAGTGGCGGATCCGGAGATCCCGGAGCACCACGGCCGGATCGTGCGCCAGGACTGGATCAACCGGAAGTACATGGACCAGGAACACCTGACCCCGCAGGCGCGGACCTTCGCCGAGGGGCTCGAGTTCCTCGAGACCAACCGCGACCAGGACAACTGGTATCTGCAGATCGAAACCTTCGATCCCCATGAGCCGTTCTTCACACTCAAGCAATGGAAGGATCGTTACAACTACGAATGGGATGGACCGCACTTCGACTGGCCCAAGTACGAACGGGTCAGCGAGGATCCGGATGCCGTTGAATACCTACGCTACCAGTACGCCGCGCTCTTGACCCAGTGCGACCACTACCTGGGCCGTGTCATCGACTTCATGGACGAGCACGACATGTGGCGAGACACCATGCTGCTGGTCGTCACCGACCACGGTTTCCTGCTCGGCGAGCACGACTGGTGGGGCAAGGCGCGCATGCCCTGGTACAACGAGACCGCGCATATCCCGTTGTTCTGCTGGGACCCGCGCACCGGCGTCAAGGGCGTCCACCGGCGAAGCCTCACCACCACCATCGATGTCGGTCCGACCCTTCTCGACTACTTCGGCATGACCCCGCCACCGGACATGGACGGCAATCCGCTTCGGGCGACCGTCGAGGACGACACCATGGTGCGGGATGTCGCGATCTACGGCATGTTCGGCGCCCACGTGAACATCACCGACGGCCGCCACGTCTACATGCGCGGCCCGGCGGACGACAACCAGCCGCTCAACCAGTACACCCTGATGCCGACGCACATGAGGAGCCCGTTCTCGCCGCAGGAACTGGCCGACATGCAGTGGAACGAACCCTTGGGCTTCACCAAGGGCTGCCCGGTGATGCGCATCCCGTCGCGGGGCATGGGTCGATTCGCCGAGGTCTTCAGGACGCAACTCTTCGATCTCGCCACCGATCCGGGCCAGACCAACCCGATCGAGGATGCCGCCGTGGAGGCGCGCATGACCGCGGCATTGGAAGGTGCCCTGGCCGAACACCAGGCGCCGGTCGAACAGTACGAGCGGCTGGGCTTGTCTCAGCCCTGAGCGGTTCGCCGCCGACAGCCTAGCGCGGCTCGTGGGTACACGAGCCGTTCAAGAGCGACCCTGACCGATGTTCCAAATGCAACCTGTGTGTAAGCATCTAGGGCGCTCAAGGAGTCTAGACGCGTCGTTCGGCGGCAGGGGCAATGACTGACATCCCCGTTGTGGGCGAGCCCGCTCGAACCGACGACCTGAACTTTCGTCGGGTCGTCCACATCTTTGTGCGCACCTGGCCCTTCATCCGGCCGGCCGTCAAGCATCTCGTGATCTTCGTCGCGGTGTCGGTGGCCATCGCGGTCTACAGCGCCGTACTGGTGTTCATCATCACTGGCCTGATGAACGGCGGCATCGTCGCGGGCAGGCCGTTGGGCCAACTCCATGTCGCCATCTACGGTCTGGATCCTGCTGTCTACGTGAACGTCGAGTCCCTGTCGGACGAAGCCCGGCTGTCCCTTTGCTGGCCGGTCATCCTGAGCACGATACCGCTGCTGCTGGTCGCCGTCGGCGGTGCCTTGATCCTCCTCTACTACGGCATCTGGATCTTCCAGGGCATCAACCAGCGCATGCGCGTGACCTTGATCGACCGCCTGCAGGCGCAATCGCTCGCCTTCCATGCGTCCGCCCGAACCGGCGATGCGATCTACCGGGTCTACCAGGACAGCGCCATGGTGACCTCGATCATCCGGGCGATCTTCCTCGAACCGCTGATGTTCCTGGGGCGCCTGCTGTTCGGCGTCGCCGTCATCGCGGCATTCGACCCGTGGTTGGCGCTGATGCTGGCTGCAACGGTGTTTCCAATCCTCTACTTGGGGCTCAAATTCTCGTCGCGACTCAGGATCGCGTTCCGGCGTGCCCGGGAGACCAACAGCCGGCTGACGTCGTGGATCCAGGAAAGCGTACTCGGCGTGCGTGTCGTCAAGGCGACGCTGGGCGAGGCGGCGCGGGAGCGATCGTTCCGAGACCACTCCCTGACGGCCTTCGACGCCGCGTTCCGTGCGCGCACGCTGCTGACGGTGATGGGCATCCTCGCCTTCGCAGTCATCGGAGCGACGGTGCTGGCCACCCAATCCACCGCCGCGATGTACGCCAACGCGGGTGCCGAGACGTTCGCCCGGAACCTGCTGCTCGGCTTCGGCTTCGCGGTCTGGAACCTTGGCTCGTTTACGGCGGCCACCGGGCGCATCGGGGACGGATTGGGCTCGATCAACGCCCTGATCTCCATCTGGGGGCGTGCCCAGGACATGGCTATCGGTCTCGGTCGGGTATTCGAGATCCTCGATCTAAAGCCCGATATCGAGGACGCACCGAACGCGCGGACGGTGCCGGGGCTGCGCGACGAGGTTGCCTTCAGCGGCGTCGGATTCGGCTACCTGGGCGGTCGCCCCGTCCTCTCCGAAGTCGACCTGGTCGCCCGGCGCGGGACGATCACCGCGGTGGTGGGTCCCACCGGCGCCGGCAAGTCGACGTTGATGGTCCTGCTGCTTCGGCTTGCCGATCCGGACGCGGGTCGGGTCGAGATCGACGGTACCGACATTCGGACACTCACCGTCGACTCCCTGCGCGCCAACATCGCGTTGGCGACCCAGGAGAACGTGCTGTTCTCCGATACCGTGCTGGAGAACATCCGCTACGCCGCGCCCGGCGCCTCCCGGGCCGCCGCCGTCGCGGCCGCCAAGGTGGCTTGCGCCGACGAGTTCATTTCCACCTTGCCCCAGGGCTACGACACGCCCTTGGGAGAAAGGGCCACCAAGCTGTCGAGCGGCCAGCGGCAACGCCTCGTCATCGCCCGAGCGGTGATCAAGGACGCGCCGATCCTGATCCTCGACGAGCCCACCGCCGCGCTCGACGCCGAGACCGAGCTTCGGGTGTTGGACAATCTCAAGG
>JAPOYW010000082.1 GCA_026706425.1 Gammaproteobacteria bacterium | reverse complement strand
CCAGCGGCACCACCAGGGAGTCCGATCGATGCCGGGCGCTACGGAGGACGAGCCCGAGGATGAAGATCTGGACGATTTCATAGGCACCGTACTGGCTGTGGACCGTACGCTGGAAGAGACCTTCCTCGCCAAGGTGGGCTCCACGGAGGATGTGCGCGCCAACCTGAGTTGGCTGGACGAAGGCGATGCCGGACCCTCCGGCTGACCGCGCCGACTGGCTGCCGCACCGCCCGTGACCCGTCTGGACACGTCGATCATCTGGCCGATCCTCCGGCTCGCCTGGAAACTCTCCCGACGCCGCTGGGAACGCCAAAGCCCGGTGCTCGGTGGGCTTGCAGTCCTGGTTGCGGCGATCAGCATCGGTTCCGCCGCCGTAGCCACGGTGATGGCATTCGTCCTGGGCATCGCGCTCCTACCCGAGACGGAGCCGCTGGTACTGATGCTGGTCTGGGATGGCGTCATCGCCCTCTTTCTGATGCTCTGGCTTACGGGACTCCTCATACAGCTCCAACTCGGCGGCGAAAGCCTCGCCCTCGACAAGCTGCTGCACATGCCCATCTCACCGTCGAGCGCGTTCTTCCTCAACTTCCTGGGCTCGCAATTGCGCGTCTCGTTGATCATCTTCCTCGGGGTGATGTTGGGTTTGGCCGCCGCCAGCGTCGCGGTCCTGGGCGCAGCCCACCTCGTTCTGTTTCCCATGGTGCTGGGGCTAACTGCGCTGGTGACGTGTGTCACCCACCACTTCCAAAGCTGGCTGGGTCGACTGTTCGCGAACAAGCGCCGTGGAACCGTGGTGGCAGTGGCCGTGCTGGTGTTCGTGGCGCTGGTGAACCTGCCTGCGCTGCTGAACCGGTCCCTGGTCGGTAGCGATGTCTCCTGGGGAATGGAGCAAATCGGACAGTGGGCACTCGTCGCCAACGCTTTGTTTCCCCCCGGTTGGCTTGCACTCGGTGCTTGGGGAGCAGCCGGCAACGGGGTCTGGATCAGTGCCCTAGCTACGGTAGGCATGTTGGGGATAGCCTCCCTGAGCCTTCGCCGTTCCTACCGCAAGACCCTGGGCGCAATCGCCCTCGACGACCGCCCTAGGCGACACCCCGCCCGTGCCGAGGTCAAGACCAAGCCCGTGGCGGGTCGTCCTGCGGCTCCAACGGCCGCCTTGGCCTTTGCCATGCCGCCGGGCCTGGGGAAGATGCTCGATCCGATCATGCGCCACATTCCGGACCACTCCCGTGCGGTGGCATGGGTCGCTCTGCGTCTCTGGATACGGGGGCCGCAGGGCAAGATGGTCCTCTTGAGCCCCCTCCTCCTGATCATGCTCTACGTCTTGATCTTCCGGGATTTCGCCCAAGGCGGCTGGGCCGCGCAATTCGCGGTCCTGGCGATGATGGGTTTCATGATCACGATGGCATTCAATCTTTTCTCCAACGTATTCGGTCAGGACGGCAACGGTTTTCGAGCCGTTGTCCTCGCCAGCGTGCCGCCAACCGAACTGCTGCTCGGGAAGAACCTCGCCCTGCTGCCGTACGCCCTGGTGATTGGCACGTTGATCAATGCGGTACTGCAATGGGTTCATCCGTTGCCCGCAAGCCACGTCCTGGCCAACTTCGCTCAACTCCTCGTCCTGTACCTAGTCGGTTGCATGCTGGGAAACTCGTTCTCGATCCGGGCACCGTGGCCGATGTCGTCCACCTCCATGGGCATGCGCAACGCCACGGCGGCTTCTTTCCTCGCGTCGTTCCTGATCCTGCTTGTGCTCGTTGTCTTCCTCGCGCCTCTCGCGATACCGCTCGCTGTGGAACGGAGCCTCGCCCGAGGCGGTTCGTCGATCCCTGTCTACCTGATCTTCTCCGTCCTCGAGTTGACCGTTGTCGCGTTCGTCTACCGCCGTCTTCTCGCCTCCAAGGGCCGGCTGCTCGCCACTCGGCTGGAGTCGATCCTGGGACGCGTAACGCAGCCCGTCGATTGATGTCGCGCCTGGACGACACAAATACCCGAGTAAAATAGTCGGTTATTAGCTACAATCTGCGCTCACGACCATTTTGGCTGAGCGGTAAGATGCCCGACCGGACTTCCGAACTTGCCGACCTTGTTGGTGAAGAACACGCGGCGACCGGTCGCGAGTACGCAGCCGGCTTCGTCACCGAGATCGAGGCCGACACCCTCCCCCCCGGACTCGACGAGAGCATCGTCCGCGCCATCTCCGCGAAGAAGGACGAGCCGTCGTGGATGACCGAGTGGCGTCTGGATGCCTTCAGACGCTGGCTGTCGATGCCCCCACCGCGTTGGGCGCATGTTCAGTTCCCCGACATCGACTTCCAGGCGATCTCGTACTTCTCGGCACCCAAGGGGGATGCGCCGAAGTCCCTGGACGAGGTCGACCCGGAGCTACTTCGCACCTACGAGAAGCTGGGCATCCCGCTGCATGAACGCGCCCGTCTCGCCGGGGTTGAGACCGAGGACGAGGACGCCCCGCAAGTTGCCGTGGATGCCGTCTTCGACAGCGTCTCGGTGGCGACCACCTTCAAGGAACGCCTCGCCGAGGCAGGCGTCGTGTTCTGCTCGATGTCGGAGGCCATCCGAGAGCACCCGGACCTGGTGCGCAAATATCTCGGCAGCGTGGTCCCGAAACCCGACAACTTCTACTCGGCCTTGAACTCCGCGGTGTTCAGCGACGGCTCGTTCGTCTACGTTCCGAAAGGCACGCGCTGCCCCATGGAACTGTCGACGTACTTCCGCATCAACGCGGAGAACACGGGCCAGTTCGAACGGACCCTGATCATCGCCGACGAAGGTGCCTACGTCAGCTATCTCGAGGGTTGCACCGCCCCCATGCGGGACGACAACCAACTGCACGCGGCGGTCGTCGAACTGGTTGCCCTCCAGGATGCCGAGATCAAGTACTCCACCGTGCAGAACTGGTATCCGGGCGACGAACAGGGCAAGGGCGGCATATACAACTTCGTGACCAAGCGCGGCGCCTGTCTGGGGGACCGCTCGAAGATCAGCTGGACCCAGGTCGAGACGGGTTCGGCGATTACCTGGAAATACCCGAGCGTCGTGCTGCGGGGGGCGGATTCGGTGGGCGAGTTCTACTCGGTCGCGCTCACCCGCAACTTCCAGCAGGCCGACACCGGCACCAAGATGACGCACATCGGTCCGCGTACCAAGAGCACCATCGTCTCCAAGGGGATCAGCGCCGGAAGCAGCCAGAACAGCTACCGGGGCCGCGTGCGCATGAATCCCGGCGCCCGGGG
>JAPOYW010000156.1 GCA_026706425.1 Gammaproteobacteria bacterium | reverse complement strand
ATCCTCGGCCTTGAGAAGCTCCAGCACATCGAGGACCATGAGATCGCGACCCGCCGGTAGGTCCAATGTCATGTCCTCCATCCGAGGCGTTTCATCCTTATCAGGATCGTAGCGATATATGCTGATTTGCATGTTATTTCTCAATAGCTACGGGCGACCGGCTGGAACGGTTCCACCGTAACCGGCGAGAAATTCACCGCACGCTTGGCAACGCTCCCGTCCGTCGCGAAGTAGAGCGAATGGCAAAGCCAGTTGGCGTCGTCGCGTTCGGTGTAGTCGTTTCGTGCATGGGCACCGCGGCTTTCGGTGCGTGCCTCGGCGACAATGGCGGTGGCTTCGGCCACTTCCAGCAGGTTGTCGAGTTCCAGGGCTTCCAGTCTCGCGGTGTTGAACACCCGGCTCTTGTCGGGCAGATGTGCGTTGGCGATGCGATGGCGCAGTTCCGCCAACGTGCCGATGCTCCTGCGCATGTGTTCGCCGTCGCGGAACACGTTGAAATTGACGAGCATGAGGCGCTGCAGTTCACGCCTCAAGTCCGCAACCGACTCGCCATCCGCGGACTCGTTCCACCGGGTTAGCCGTGCTGTCGCGGTCGCCACGTCGTCGTCCGCAGGCTCCCCGTGGCTGATGCCCTGGCGCATGTCGTCTTCGATATGGATGCCGGCTGCACGACCGAACACAACGAGGTCCAGCAAGGAGTTGCCGCCGAGGCGGTTGGCGCCGTGCACCGAGACGCAGGCGACCTCGCCGATGGCATAAAGGCCGCCCACAACGACGTCGTCCCCTGCGGCGTTACGCGACAGCGCCTGGCCATGCACGTTGGTGGGTATGCCGCCCATCATGTAGTGGCAGGTGGGCACGACGGGAATCGGATCCTTGGCCGGATTCACGTGGGCGAAGGTCTTGGACAACTCCGTGATCCCCGGCAGGCGTCTTAGGATCGTCTCCTCGCCGAGATGATCGAGTTTCAGGAATACGTGGTCGCTATCCGGCCCCGCGCCCCGCCCATCCATGATCTCCTGGATCATCGACCTGGCGACGACGTCCCGGCCCGCGAGGTCCTTGGCCGTTGGCGCATAGCGCTCCATGAAGCGTTCGCCGTCCTTGTTGACGAGATAGCCCCCTTCGCCGCGGCAGCCTTCCGTCACCAGGACGCCGGCCTGGTGGATGCCGGTCGGGTGGAACTGCCACATCTCGATGTCCTGCACCGGCAAGCCAGCCCGCAAGGCCATGCCGACGCCGTCGCCGGTATTCATGAGGGCGTTCGTCGTCGTTGCATAGATCCGACCCGCACCCCCGGTGGCGAGCACGGTCGCCTTGGACTTCACGAACACGACCTGCCCGGATTCGATTTCCAGCGCGACCAGACCGCAAACGGCCCCGTCCTGGTTGACCACGAGATCGACCGCGAACCACTCGTTCAGGAACGTCGTGCCGGCCTTCAGGTTGTTCTGGTAGAGAGTGTGGAGGAGCGCATGGCCGGTCCGGTCCTCCGCCGCGCAGGTCCGAGACGCCTGCCCGCCCTTGCCGTAGTCCTTGGACTGTCCGCCGAACGGACGCTGGTAGATGCGTCCGCTCTCGGTGCGCGTGAAAGGCAGGCCCATGTGCTCCAGTTCGTAGACCGCCTCGGGACCCACGCAGCACATGTATTCGATCGCGTCCTGATCGCCAATGTAGTCGGATCCCTTCACGGTGTCGTACATATGCCACCGCCAGTCGTCGTCGGGATCGTCGCTGCCGATGGCGCAGGTAATCCCGCCCTGGGCCGAGACCGTGTGCGACCGGGTCGGAAACACTTTGGACAGCACCGCGGTTTTCAGGCCGGATTGGGCAAGTTGGAGCGCTGCGCGCATCCCCGCGCCGCCGCCGCCGACGATGACGCCGTCGAACTCCATCGTGGGGAGTCGGGCCACGCTAGACTCCGGACACCCGCCAGACCACCGACAGCGGCCACAGCACGTACACGAAGATCGCACCCAGACAGACCACCTGGTACATCGCGAGGTAGATGGTATGTCCCCGGCCGAAGTAGTGCCGCCGGACATAGTCCGTGCCGACCGTCCACATGCCGATCCAGGCGTGCATGGCAAGGGCGACCACGGCCAACGTCGTGAACGCCTTCATCGTCAGCGAATCGACGAATCCCACGAGCACCGCATGGTCGAGGTCCGGCGTGACCGCGAAGAAACCCGCCAGGCAGAGCCCGTAGAGACCCAGGACCACGGCGGACACCCGCTGCAGAACGAAGTCCGCAAGCCCGCTCCGGCCGAAACTGGAGACGTTCGTTACCAAAGCCAAACCGCCAGGACGACGCCCGCCAACAGGGCGAGTGCGAGGCAGATCCAGGCACCCGCACGACCTCCCTTCGGCGTGTCGCCGAGGTGGAAGTCGAGAAGCAGATGTCTGACGCCGGCCAGGACGTGGTACGCCAAACTCGTCAGTATCACCCACAGCCCGAGTTTGCCGAGCGGGGCAGCCAGCAATGCCGCAGCGTGCTCGAAGCCGGCGGGATCGGTGGTCGCCCGATCAAGGAGATAGCAGAGGAAGAACACACTCGCGAACACAACGATGCCGGTGATGCGATGGAGTATCGACGCCGCCGCCGTAACCGGCATGGCCAGGGCGAGGCGAGACAGCGGCAGGTTGACCGGTCGGTCGGGGTTCATGACTCGTGGACTGGCAGATACGGGCGGATCATAGCAAAGGCCACTCGGATGGTGTCCCGGTGACCGACGGCGGCGCATTGACGGAATGGGCAGGGCTTTATAGGCTCATTCAGCCGGGAATGGGGAGGCGTCGAATGGCAAACACAACGGAGGGCGCGCCACACGGCCCGATCCGCAGCGACAAGCGCGAGTCCGGGCAAGCCAGGCACGCCCGCCTGTATGTCAACGGCCTCGACCGACCCATCGAACTCCCTATTCTCAAACCCAGTCTCGGCCAGGATGTCATCGACATCGGGCGCCTGACCGGCGAGGGCTACTTCACCTACGACCCGGGATTCGTCTCGACGGCGTCCTGCGATTCCAACATCACGTTCATCGACGGCGACGCGGGCACCCTTCTCCACCGCGGCTACCCCATCGAACAGCTTGCCGAACAGTCGGACTTCCTCGAACTGTGCTACGTCCTGCTCCACGGCGGCCTCCCCTCCGCTGCCGGCAAAGCCGCATTCGACCGGGCGGTATTGGCCGCGCGCGACGTTCCCGACGGTGTGAAGTCCATGGTGGAACAGTTCTCCCCTAGTGCACATCCCATGGGCATCATGA
>JAPOYW010000342.1 GCA_026706425.1 Gammaproteobacteria bacterium | reverse complement strand
AGAGGACTACAAGGCCAAGACGGTCTACCTCACCCAGAACTACCGCTCGACCGGACACATCATCGACGCTGCCAACGCCTGGATCGCCCGGGTAAGCGAACGGATGAAGGCGGAGCACCCCATCGAGATCGACCGTTCGCGGCGCAGGAAGCCCAAGGGCGGCGACTGGCAGTCACGCGACGCCGTGGGCCGGGGCAGGGTGCAGGTCCTGCGCGTACGCGGCGACGACCGTTCCCAGGCAATCGCCGCCTTGGCGGAACTGCGGCGCCTCGCGGACCTAGCGTCCGATTGGGACTGGCGGACCTGCGCAGTGATCGCCCGCAACTGGCGCTATCTCGACCCGCTGCGCAGCCTCTGCGAACGTGACGGCGTCCCCGTGCAAGTGGCGCGCGAGGACACGTCGTTCTTCTGGCGCCTGCGCGAGGTCCGAAGGCTGCGCGACTGGCTCGGCACGCTCGCCAACGGATTGGTCACCGGAGACGCGCTCCGGGCCTGGCTCGCCGAACAGCCGAACGGAGACTGGTCGGACGTGTTGGCGGAGGCCCTCGACGACTACCTGCTGGAAACCGGCGGCGCGGAAACCTCGGCCCAGGCGTTCACCGCCTGGCTTGCGGAGTGGGGCCGCGACTTTCGCCGGCGTCAGACCGGGCTTTTGCTCGTGACGGCGCACTCTGCCAAGGGACGGGAATTCGACCATGTGGTCATACTGGACGGCGGCTGGGGACAGAACGACCCCGGCTACCGGATCCGGCTGTCGGACGAGGTGCTGCGGCTCTACTACGTCGCCATGACCCGCGCCCGTCAAACGTTGACGCTCTTGAGGATGTCGAGGGCGAACGTCCTTCAGCTTCGGGATCCCGGGCTGGCGCGGCATCGCGGCGGCGACTATTGGTCGCAGGAGATGCCCGCCCTCGTCCACCGCGAACACGTCGTCCGCACCCAACCGCCCCCGGAGTTGAACATGCGCTACGAGCCGTTGGATCTCAAGGATGTCGACCTAGGCTTCGCGGGCCAGCGCGGGTCGAAGCACCCCGTGCACGGGGCGATCAGCGCGTTGCGAACGGGCGACCCCCTCGAGGTTCGCAAGAACGACGGTGGGTGGCTACTTGCCGACGCCAACGACCGGGTCGTGGGACAGCTCGCACGAAACTATCGCCCACCGTCGGACCGATGCCAGGCGCGCGTCCACGCCATCGTCGGTTGGGACCGACTCGACGGCACGCCGGCCCAGCAGGAACGGGCGCTGCGGGAGTCTTGGGAGGTCGTGGTGCCGGAGCTGATCTACGACACGCGAGGGACTGATGAATAGAGTTTCTGCAAACTACCGGGCCGCAAATGTGCAAGAACAGCGGATGGCAGCGGACGGGCTTCCCTTCTCGCCAACCCGCCCCGTGCATCGGAAGCCAAGCAGGGCTCAGTCGAGTCACGTAAGATAATCGGCGAGGCTGGATCACGACGAGGCTAGGGAGAGTGTCGCTTGCCTGCCGTGCTTCGACACGGGCCGTACCGCTACTCGAACGAAGCCGGAGAGCCAATGCATGTTCATGTGGCACGCGACCAGGACGTGGCGAAGTTCTGGCTCGAACCGGTGCGACTGCAAAGGAGCGGCGGTTTCAGACGGGCGGAAATCAATCGCATATCGAATCTGGTCGAAGAGCACCGCGAGGAGATCATTGAGGCTTGGCATGGACACTTCGGTACCTGAGTTGCGGGTGTCGACGGTTCTGGACGTCAACGTCTCGGACGACACATTGCGGGTGACGTTGAGCGACGGCAGGGAGCTGGCCGTCCCGTCTGGCTGGTATCCGCGGCTCGCCCACGCAACGGCGAGCGAACTGCAGAACTGGATGATCATCGACGGCGGCTTGGGAATTCACTGGCCGCAACTCGATGAGGACATCAGCCTTTCGGGCCTTCTGTCAGGCACTCCTTCTCAGGAGAGTCAGCAGTCGCTGGGACACTGGCTGTCGATGAGGACGGTCACGGCGCCAACGTAACGCCACCCTGTGGCCTGGCCGGCGAGGAGTTGCCCCTCAACCCGCCGTCTTCAACCTGCTGGCAACCGGCCATGCGACGTCCGCCTGAGAGGCCGACGACCATCATATCGTTCTAGCACCGCATCCGTGTTGACCGCGTCGCCGGATGTCGTCCAGTGACTGACCCGTCAGGCCACGACGCTCGATCTGGGTCGAGTTGAAGGCGGTGTGGAAGGCTCGAAACAGAGGTGCAAACCTGCGCAACAGGGCGAGCGGGCGGCAGGCGACAATCTCCGGCACCGGCGACGACTGAGGATTGGAGACGGATGCGGGACCTTAACGGGTGAGGCTGCGGATGATTGCGCAACTGCAGAGAGCTAACCCATGTCCTCGGCAATCCCTGAATTCGGTTCGGACTGTGTAGCATGATGGTCAAGGCCGGTCCACGCCCCAACGTGAAGGCGCGACGCAAACACTAGGCGACCGACCTTGGTCCTCGCAGGGTTGACCCGCAGGTCAAGCGTGGCAAGCTGGACGGTATCCGCTGGAGGCTCGTATCGGGTCCGGAGCGGGCCACGGCAGCAGGAGAGAAGACTGGTGTTCCAGGTCATTCGGTCAACAAACCGACTCGTGCGGCTCGAAAAGCCCCGTTTCTCCGATTTGAAGCTCCGCGAGCGAGAGCATCTGCAGGAATGGCTCGCGCACACGCCGGATGCTCTCGGCGAAGAGCTGCTGGTCATCCAGAAGGAGTTCGACGGATTCGCCGACACGCGGGAGCGCCTTGACCTTCTTGCGCTCGACAAGGAGGGTCGGCTCGTTGTGATCGAGAACAAGCTCGACGACTCGGGCCGGGATGTCGTCTGGCAGGCGCTCAAGTACGCTGCCTATTGCTCCAACCTAAAGCGGAAGGACATTCCTGCGATCTACCAGCAGTATCTCGACCGTTCCGGGCAAAACGAGGATGCCGAGGGAAAGCTGCGCGACTTCCTCGAGGTTGAGGATCTCGACGAGGTCGTCCTGAATCCTCGCAACGAGCAGCGGCTCGTGCTGATCGCGGCGAATTTCCGCAGGGAGGTGACGGCCGCTGTATTGTGGTTGCTCGGACACGGTGTGCGCGCACAGTGTTTCCGCGTGGTCCCGTACAGCTTTGGCGAGGAGGTGTTAATCGACCTCCAGCAGATCATCCCCACGCCAGAGGCGGCGGACTTCATGATCGGGATGGCGGCCAAGGACTCGGAGGAGCAGTCGGTGGAGGGCGCCCAGCGGCACACGCAGCAGCTGCGACGTGCTTTCTGG
>JAPOYW010000264.1 GCA_026706425.1 Gammaproteobacteria bacterium | reverse complement strand
CACGCATTCCCGACGATTGGGTCCCTGACGGCCCGCGTTACGCCGACATGGTGTGGAGCATCCCCTTCCTCGCCGAGACGGCCGACGAATCCCACGAACCCACGCACATGATCCTCATCATCAAGTTCGCCTCTGAGGTTATCCAGGACGTCGGCGAGCGTCTTAGCCGGCACGCGGCATCGCTGCATCGCGAAATACATCGGCGAAAGGCGTTCGGTGCGCCGGTGAAGCCACCGGTCATCGCGCCGATCGTCGTCTACGACGGCTCGCCCCCGTGGGATGCGCCGGGCGGGATACCGGTGTAGGCGTCGGGCTAGAGGCCGAGCAGCGAACACAACCGTGCGTCGAACGCATCGGCGCGGAGTTCCTCGGCCAACGACAGGACCCGCGCATCGTCGTTCCAGCGCGGCCAGACAGGCGCGTCGTCGTGGTTGGGATCCCCCGTGGCGGCGAAGCTCTGCCAATAGCCCATCATGCGTCGCGTGAGATCGCGGTCGACGGTGTCCGTCGGCGGCCAGGCGTCGTGGGTGTCGAACACGTAGGGGATTTCGGCCCCGTGGTAGGCGCCGATGCCGTGATCGTAGGCGCGTATCCGGTCGAAGCGGTACACGTACGTGGGAGCACCGCCTGCCGCGAAGCTGTTGGCGAGCGCGATGCTCGGGCAGGTGAATTGCGTCGCTGACTCTAGCTCGTCGAGTCGTTGCGGAATCGGGAGTCCGCCCAGGAGGTTGTCGACCTGATCCGGGTTGGGCAGTTTCTCGAGCGCTTGGCGCCAGCGTTCCGGTGTTGGCTTGCCGACGTACATCAACATCTCGTCGGCATTGAAGCCGAAGATGACCGGTCGTGGCTGAAACGCCTTGCGGGCGAGGAGTTCGGCAGGCGGTTCCGGAAGCAGCCAGCCGTCCACCGGCGGATCGTCGTAGTCGCGCTTGAAGTGTTACTTGGCGGCGGCGAGCAGCGCCTCGGCCGGCAGGCGACGGAGCTCGTCGATGCCTGCTGCTTTCACGCGGCGTAGGAAGTCCACGCCCTGGGTTTCGTTGTCCGCGAGTGTCCGGCGCTGGTCGGCGGGCCAGCCGCCGCTTTGGGAGATCGCCCGGTGAAAGAGACCGCGTGCGAGGGGCGACAGCAGCAGGTACGCGATGTCGCCGGCGCCCGCGGACTCGCCGAACACGGTGACGTTGCCGGGGTCGCCGCCGAATCGATGGATATTGGCTTGGATCCAACGCAAGGCCTCGATCTGGTCGAGAATCCCGTAGTTTCCGGACGACGCGTTGGGCGACTCGGCGCTGAGCGCCGGGTGGGCAAGGAAGCCGAATACGCCGAGCCGATACTGGATCGACACGACCACCGCGCCCAGGGCCGCCAACTCCCGGCCCCGGTAGTTGGGCTCGTAGGACCAGCCGTTCACGTTGGCTCCGCCGTGGATCCACACCATCACCGGCATTTGCCCGTCGACATCGGGTGTCCAGACGTTCAGGAACAGACAGTCCTCGGCCGCATCGGGTCTTGTCGGCGCGACCTCGGCCGGCTGCCCAAAGGCTGCGGCGACCCCGCGGTACCAGTCGACGTTGCCTTCGTCCTGCATGCAGGTCGGTGGCCATCGGGTCGCGTCGACGGGACCGTTCGTGGGCGGATCCGCGGGTCGCGGTTCCCGCCATCGCCAATCGTCGATTGGAGCCTGTGCGAAGCGAATGCCGCTGAAGCGCAGCACCTCGGTGCCGGTCTTGGCCAGTACCGGCGTACCCACGTGGTTCAGGTCTTCGGCACCCCAAGCGAAGACGCCGGCAACCGTCGCCGCCAAGGCGATCCGCATGAACCGCGGAACCATGCTTAGCCGGGGTCGGTGATCGCCTCGTAGGCCAACCGCTTGCTGGTGACGCGGACTTCTTTCGGGCCCGGGACGCCGAACTTCTGGATCATTCCTACCACGATGAGATCCTGCACCGGGTTGACGCCGAACCACGTGCCGCCGGCGCCGTACCACCAGTACTCGCCCTTGGCCAACGGGTGGTCCGACTCGCCGTCCGGCGCTGCCACGATCGCGACATCGATCCCGAAGGTATTGCCGGGGTTGCCGATCATGGGATTGATGAAGTCGATGCCGTCGGGTAGCTGGTTGGTGTGCATGAGCTTGACGGTCTCGGGCTTCAGGATCCGCACGCCTTCGAGTTCGCCGCCGTTCAGCATCATCTCCGCGAAGCGCGTGTAGTCCATGGCGGTGGACACCAGCCCGCCGCCGCCGGAGAAGAACGCCGGTTTCGTGAAGTACTCCCGGGATGGATTGACCGTCAGCGCGCCGCCGCGTTGCTGGTACATGGTGGCGGTGCGCGGTTCGTCCTCGGGCTTGATCCAGAACCCGGTGTCCTTCATGCCGAGCGGGTCGAAGATGCGCTCCTTCAGCACCTCGTCGAACGGCTTGCCGGCGAGGACCTCGACGAGGTAGCCCTGCACGTCGACGGCGACGCTGTAGTGCCAGGCGGAGCCGGGTTGCTGGCGGAGCGGAATGCCGCCCAGCTTCGCAACCATGTCCTTCAGGGTCGAGTTGCGGTCGAGTACGTTGGCCCGCATGTAGAGGGTGTCGACCTGGGAGCGGGAGAAGAAGCCGTAGGTCAGTCCGGCGGTATGGCTCACCAGTTCGCGGATGGTCATCGGGTGGTTCGCGTCCTCGACGACGGGTTGCCCGTCGGGACCCGGTGCGTTGGCCACCTTGAGATCGGCGAACTCGGGGATGAATTCCGCTACCGGATCGTCAAGCTCGAAGCGGCCCTCCTCGTAGAAGGTCATGAGTGCCACGCCGGCTATCGGCTTGGTCATCGAGTAGATGCGGAAGATCGTGTCCTTGGCCATGGGTACGCCGCTCGCGATGTCCTGCATGCCGAATGTCCCGAAGTGCGCGATCTTGCCGTGCCGGGCGACCACCGTGACCACGCCGGCCAATTCCCCCCGGTCGACGAACCCCTGCATCGCGGCACCCAGTTCGTCCAAGCCCTCGGCACTCATTCCCACGGCGGCGGGTTCGACGATCGCGAGATCCCGTTCGCTGGCGTAGGCCCCGATGGATAGCGCGAGACCGACGGCCAGCAGCATTGCGTGCCGGACGAATGTGCCGTTCAGCGATTGCCGATTCATGATTCCCCTCCCGTGTTCGGACGGCACCCCTACTTGGCGCCGTTGCCTTCGGGACACTGTGCCATAATTCGGCGCGCGGGCGTCGTATAACGGTTATTACCCCAGCTTCCCAAGCTGGAGACGTGGGTTCGACTCCCATCGCCCGCTCCA
>JAPOYW010000643.1 GCA_026706425.1 Gammaproteobacteria bacterium | reverse complement strand
GGGGGCGGCCCGGGCAGCCTGGCGCGGAGCGGCGATGGTGGGGAGGTGGAGGAGCTGGTAGAAGGCCCGCGCGATGTCCGTCAGCGCGTCTTCCGGCAGTGCCGCGAGCGTCTTGCTCAATCGATTCCAGTCCGCGCTCGTACCCCGCCTGGCACGCTTGGCAAGCGCGCGAATGGACTCGATGCGATCAACGAACGCCGCACCCCGGTGGTCGGCGATCACCCGGCCCAGCAGCGCGCCGAGTCGGCGTACGTCGCCGCGCAGGGCCCGAGGCAGGCCGGAGAGGTTCACGGGGCGGACGGGGGGTTGCGGACTCATGGCTTCGACTATAGCGCAGCGGCTCCCGTCGAAATGCGCTTGGAAATCCATGTAAGCAAAGTGCCATCGTTTGCCTCTCTCGCCCGGTTTTCCGGGATAATCCGATGATGCTCGATCCCGCCCGTAGCGCGCTCCGCGACACCTTCGGCTATGGCGAGTTCCGACCCGGGCAGCAAGCTGTCATCCAAGCCGTGCTCGAGAGCCGCGACTGCCTGGTCCTGATGCCGACGGGCGGCGGCAAGTCGCTCTGCTACCAGATTCCCGCCATGGTCCGTCCGGGTACTGGCGTGGTGGTCTCGCCGCTGATCGCGTTGATGCAGGATCAGGTCGAGGCGCTGCGCCAGATGGGCGTCGCGGCCGCGTTCCTCAACTCGACGCTGCCGTGGTTCGAGCAGACCAAAATCGCCAACCGGGTGGGGAACGGTGATCTCGATCTGCTCTACCTTGCGCCCGAGCGTCTGCTGCAGGAAGACACCCTGGCACTACTTGAACGCTCACCCGTGAACCTGTTCGCGATCGACGAGGCCCACTGCGTTTCGCAGTGGGGCCACGACTTCCGCCAGGACTACCTAGGTCTCCATGTGCTCGCCGAGCGCTTCCCCGGAGTACCCCGGCTGGCGCTCACCGCCACCGCCGACGCCCGGACCCGTTCCGAGATCGTGACGCGTCTCAAGCTCACCAAGCCTGATCGCTTCGTGAGCGGTTTCGACCGGCCCAACATTCGCTATTCGGTGCGCATAAAGACCAACGCCAATGCGCAGCTTCTCGACTTCGCCGATGACCATCGTGGCGAAGCCGGCATCGTCTATTGCCTGTCCCGGCGCAAGACCGAGAGCACTGCGGAAATGCTACGTGGCGCTGGACACAATGCACTGCCTTACCACGCCGGGCTCCCGAACGCACTCCGCGCCCAACACCAGGAACGGTTCCTGCGCGACGACGGCGTCGTGATCGTCGCCACGATCGCCTTCGGCATGGGGATCGACAAGCCGGACGTGCGCTTCGTCGCCCATGTCGACCTGCCCAAGAGCATCGAGGCCTACTACCAGGAAACGGGCCGCGCCGGCCGCGATGACGAACCCGCGGAGGCATGGATGATCTACGGCCTGCAGGACGTGGTCCGGCTTCGGCAGATGCTCGACGAGTCCGAGGCCGACGAACAGCACAAGCGCATCGAGCGAACCAAGCTGGACGCCCTGCTCGGCTGGTGCGAGGTGACCGCCTGCCGTCGCGCCGCCCTGTTGCGCTATTTCGGAGACGACCCGCCGGAGGCGTGCGGCAACTGCGATGTCTGCCTGGCGCCGCCGAAGACCTGGGACGGCACCGTGCCGGCACAGAAACTGATGTCCTGCATCGTCCGCACCGGGCAACGCTTCGGTGCGGCCCACGTCATCGACGTGTTGCGCGGCAAGGACACCGACAAGGTCCGCCAACACCGGCACGAACGGCTCTCCACCTACGGCATCGGTGTCGACCTGGCGGTCAACCAATGGCGTTCCGTGCTGCGCCAACTCGTCGCCGGCGGCTACGTGCGGTCGGACCCGGCACGCTACAACGCGCTGACCCTCACCCCGGCATCACGTCCGCTACTGCGTGGGGAAGAGACCCTGACGCTGCGCGAAGAGACGAAGATCGCCAAGCGCGAACGGGCACACGCCAAGACCCGAGACGACGGTTTCGAGATAGCCG
The DNA here is from genome assembly GCA_026706425.1 of Gammaproteobacteria bacterium. GTDB lineage: Bacteria > Pseudomonadota > Gammaproteobacteria > Pseudomonadales > Azotimanducaceae > VXYL01. The sequence continues at coordinate 1,273 of JAPOYW010000643.1, read as the reverse complement.
CCGGCGACACCGCACTTTGGGATGCGTTGCGGGAGACCCGCCGCTCTATCGCGGAGGAGGCCGGCGTGCCGCCCTACGTGGTCTTCCACGACACGACCCTGAAGGAACTGGTGCGCCTTCGTCCCGACTCTCCGGACGCGATGTTGCAGGTCCACGGCGTGGGCCAAGCCAAACTGGAACGTTACGGCGAAACGTTCCTCGCCGTTATCGCGGCACATCCGCCTCGGGATTCGCTTCTTCCAGCCATTGCCGCATCAGGTTCTTGATCTGGGTCTGGTAGCGAACCCCCCGCAGCCTGGACTCGATCTTGAATGCCGCCAGCAGCGGTTCGGGGACCTTGAGACTGATCAGGCGCGAACGCGACTCGACGTGTCCGTGGATCCGTTTGAAATCATCGAGGAATCGAACGACATCCATGGCCGACAGTTCCCGGCAGCGCGCCAGGTACTCGTCCGAGAACGTCTGCACGGGACGGGCGACCCGAGTGGAAAGGAGTTGGCCTGCGGTTGGGTAGAATCCCGGCTTTCCGTCCCAAGTAGGTGCGTGTCCGTGGTGGACAAGTCAGACCCGGATGTGATCGTCGTAGGCGCCGGATTCGCCGGCCTCTACATGCTGCACCGGTTGCGCGACGCCGGCTTCCGGGCCCGCGTCTTCGAGGCAGGCGACGGTGTTGGCGGCACCTGGTACTGGAACCGCTACCCCGGCGCCCGCTGCGATGTCGAGAGCATGGAGTACTCCTACAGTTTCTCCGACGAACTGCAGCAGGAATGGGAATGGACGGAGCGCTACGCCGGTCAGCCGGAGATCCTCCGCTACGCCAACCATGTTGCCGAGAGGTTCGACCTGCGCCGGGACATCACCTTCAATCGTACGCCAACGCATACGCGAGACGGTCAACGACCCCAAGGTGGCCGAACTCTTGTGTCCGGACAACGTCATCGGCTGCAAGCGCCCCTGCCTCGACACCGACTACTTCGAGACCTACAACCGGGCGAACGTCGAACTCGTCGACGCAAGGGAATGCGCGATCGAACGCATAACGCCCAACGGCGTCGTCGCGGGCGGGCGGGAGTTCGAACTCGACTGCATCGTCTTCGCGACCGGCTTCGACGCCATGACCGGCGCCGTGCTGGGCGTCGACATCCGGGGCCGCTGTGGCATCTCCTTGAAGCAAGCGTGGGATGCGGGGCCGCGCACCTACCTGGGCCTCTGCACGACCGGCTTCCCGAACCTCTTTCTCATCACCGGGCCGGGCAGTCCGTGGGCGCCGACC
>JAPOYW010000642.1 GCA_026706425.1 Gammaproteobacteria bacterium | reverse complement strand
GGGGGTGCGACGCGCTCTATGCCGACTATCGGCAGATGCTCGAAGAAACGCGGCACCGGTTTTTTCGCGCAGTTCATGCACCTCGTCCATGTAGCCGTCGTCGAGAATGGCGAGCCGCGATAGATCGATGATCGAAGCCCCCGCCTCCACGTAGTCCACCTCGACCGTTCGCGTGAGGAACACCTGCTGGTTCACGCCACTGTCCCTGTAGGCCTGGTTGGTCTCGGCAACCATCAAGTCCACGAGGTTGCGCGCGGGGAAAATCCCACCAACCTCGTCGCGAACGGCTGGCGTGTACAGGACAAGCACGTCGATAAACGACTCGTCCTCGGATACCGACGACTCATCGGCAGGGCGGGACGTGTTGAACGGGCTCAGCATCGATTCAGGGGGACGCACCGGCTCGCCGAGCGGGGGCAGCGTCGAGGGGTCGACCTCCCGGATGTGGCAAACCCCGCCGTTGGCATCCACGGTGTAGGTTCCAGAGGCGGAACGGATGCTGCCCGTGACGATGTCCCCGTTGACGACCAGGACGGCCGTGCCGAAGAGCACGCCTTCCAGTCGACCCGACAACGAATAGCCGCCGGAAGAGGTCCGGGCCACACGCAAATCGACAGCCTTGTAGCGCACGTCGTCGAACAGGTTGAGATCGAGGCTGGCCGGTTTTCCCGACTCGATGGACGCTTTGACATCGTCCAAACTGGCGAAGTCGACCCGCATTTCCCGGTGACGCACGGTCGCGCCGCCGCGCGTGGGAACGCCTGTCGTCGAGCGGGTTGCCAGCCCATCCTGGTCGGCGGGCGAATCAACGGCGACCAATTCGAGCGGCCTGAACAGCCCGTCCTCCTGCGCTGCGACTCCACCGCCCGCAAACATGGTTGCCGCAGCCAGCACCGCGGCGATGCGTCGGCGGACACTGCCGTTGAGGGGGTGCGCCACGTTGGCCGTCGAGTAATGCACGTTGATCTCGCAGAATCCCGGATCACGTTCCAAAGCCTGCAACTTACCCGCGACCAATGCAATCGAATCCGCCGTGGCCGAGCGGTCGAACGAGTCCTGCGCGGGTGACAGCCGAACGTCCCCTGCGGTACGCTGACATCTTGGTATCAGGTGCGCCTTCTTGGCACCTCGACCACATAGCCGACAGGCTAAATCCGTCGGTGCGGACAAGAGACGAGAGGGGTTTGATGGGTAACGGAACGGCAGTCTTGGTTCGCACCGCTTCTACGCGCGGCGAGTCAACGGAGCGCAGCGTGGAGCTTCCGCCCTACGACCGCGAGCGCCTGGAGGATGTCGGCTTCATGACCGCCATGACGCTGACCCTGCTCGGCAACTACGCCCAGACCGGTCATTTCGGCGGCCCGCTGGCCTACACCCCCTACAACGTCGCCCTGCATCTGGCCGGCCCGGAGAATGGCGGCCTGCGTTACGACTACCGGCGCCCCAAGCACCCGTTCGGCGACCGATTGCTGCTTGCGGGCGGCCACAATATCCCGACGCTCTATGCCTTGTGGATGATAATGGGCGAAGCCCTGGCACGCCGCCACGCGATCACCGGCGACGCGCGATACCACGTCGACCCCGAGGTGGCCCTGCTGCCCATCGACTGCCTCGGCTTCCGCCGCGGCGCCGGCGTGCTCGCCAACCTGCTCGAGGACAACGGCCTGATCGACGACCCCCTGTTCGCCCAGGCGAAGCTTCGGGGCATCCGCTCGCTGGCCGGGCATTCCGAGACCACGGACCTCATCAACGACGTCAACGGCGGCCCCTCCGGCATCGGCATCGCGACCGCCGCAGGCAAGGCCGCGTTCTGGGATTTCATGGGCGCCGGCGCGTCGCCGAAGATCGTCGGGATCGAAGGCGAATTCGCGATGACGTCCGGCCACTCCCAGGAGTTGAAGACCCAGGCCGTGGCCCAGCAGGTCGGCAAGCGGTTGCGCATCCTGCTCTCTTTCAACAACGCCGGTATCGACGACTCGCTGATCGGCGGCGTGGTCGCGGAGTCCATGGAAGGCTACGAGATCGCCGACCAGTGGGCGGCCTACGGCTGGAACGTGCTCGGCCTCGACAACGGCAACGACTACGACCAGGTGCTGGCGGCGCTCAAGACCATGGAGGAATGGGATCCCAACGACCGCCGACCGATGATCGTCGTCGGCCGCACCACGAAGGGCTGGTGGCCGGCCGCCCAGCAGGGCGTGATCCCCGGCTTCGGCGACCAGGTGGTCGGCTATCCCAGCCACCCCTACGACATGAAGATGAACGTGCCCTACTTCGTCGCCCTGGCTGAGACTTTCGAACACCGCTTCGGCGTCTCCTTCGAAGGCATCCGCGACGGCGCGGTGACCGACGAGACCGAACGATTTCGGCAGTTCAAGACCAACATCGACATCGCCATGTCGGTCCTCGAACAGAACGACTTAGGCGTTTGGCTCGCCGACCGTCTCGTCGAGATCGGCGATCAGGTCACCGACAAGGCGCAACTTCGTCTCGACCACACCCGGGACCCGTTCCAGGACGACCGACTGCGGGTCGACGCCCTGCCCGTCGAGCCCCAAACCGTGACCACCACGCTGAACGGCGAACCCGCGGAAGTCGGTATCGAGCTGTTCAAGGCGCCGGGCGAAGTCGCCGGGACCCGCCGCGCGATCTCCGAGATACTCAAGTGGGCGAACCACGTCACCGGCAACCGCTTCATCACCGTGTCCGCGGACCTTTCGAATTCGATCAACGTCGAAAAGGGCTCGCTCACCGGCCACTACGACCCCCTGTCGAACCAGGCCGGAACACGCTTCAAGGCGGCCATCCAGGAGGCGGGGAACGCGTCCACCGCAGTGGGTCTCGTCGGGCAGAGCGCCTCCCTCGACCCCGGTGTGCACAGCGGCGTCTGGGCCATGTCCGGCAGCTACGGCGCGTTCACCCCGTTCATGTACCTGCCGGCCCGGGTCTGGAGCCAGCAGAACCAAGACAGCCCGTTCCGGGTCGGGGTCCTGAACATTCTGGCCGGGCACTCGGGTCCCGAGACCGCGGCCGATGCCCGCACCCACTTCGGCATCTTCGCGCCCCAGGTCTGGAAGCTGTTCCCGCGCGGCCAGGTGATCGTGCTGAACTTCTGGGACTACAACGACGTCGCCCCCGGCTACTTCGCCGCCGCCGAAATCGCGGCACGCGACCCGCTGGTGGGCGTCATCGTGATCGAGGTGGCCCGGCCCGACTTCGCCGTTTCCGACCGCTCGACGTTCGCCGACACTGACCTGAAGGCCGCCGCCAAGGGGTTCTACGTGATCCGGGATTTCGACC
>JAPOYW010000002.1 GCA_026706425.1 Gammaproteobacteria bacterium | reverse complement strand
GCCCACCCTCGCCCCGATCGACGCATTCCCCGACCAGTACGCCACGGCCGACGACCTCGCTGCCGTTCGTCTCGGCGCCGACCCTGACGCCACTGGTCCGCGCTCCCAGGTCATTCGCAAACTGCTCGCCGGCGCCTGCGCCGGCTGCCGCGTCCGCCCGACCAGCGTCGAGCTCCACGATGCGCGCCTTGCTCACTTGTTCTCTCTCTTGCGCGTTCCCCGCGTCATGCTCCTTGGTGAACCACGCTAACGTCAAACGCCTCCGTAGCGGCCAGGCTGCCGTCAGAGGCAATGACCGTCACCGTCGCCCGGCCGTTCCCAACTGCCTCCAAGTTGACCTCTCCCTCCGTCACGCTGACCGTCAGCGTGCCGGGGTGGCTCGAGGTCGCCGTGTACGACACTGAATCACCATCAGGGTCCGCGAAGTACGATGCGACGTCCAGGCTCTGTGCCTGTCCCAGCGTGAGCGTCAAAGCGGGAATTGCACCCACCGTGAGCGGTGGCCTGTTGCACCAAGTGACGACCACCTGCTGATTCCGTTCGTCGCCTCTGTCAAGAACCGCCTCTTCGTGTCTCTCGCCCATTGCAGTTGCCACCACCGGACGATCCAATATTTCTCGTAGATGCTCAACTACCCCATTTGCTCGTCTCTCGGATAGATCCAGATTGTATGATGCTCTACCCCTTGCACTAGCGTATCCCGCAGCCACAGCCCTTCCCGGAGCGCCCGCCATTCTCTCAAGACGATCAACGATCCGATTCAGGGAAGCGCCATTCTCCGCGAAGTCGAGCCGATAGACGTCCCGCCGATAGCGCACCACTCCGAGTTGTTCGCACGCTTGACTTGGTGGACGTTGTGCCTCGATCTCCGCCGTCGGCACCAGATTTACCTCGTTGCTCCACATGCCACCGTTGATTCTCATGCGGAACACATAGACCCGCCCGTTGGTTAGTCCCTCAACGAGGATGTGATCCGGGTTGCCCTCTATGCCTACAGTGTCGCCCGGATAGGGATCATTCAGAAGTGCCGTTTGATACTCCAAGTCGCCATCGCCAACGAAAGACGCACTTATAGTCCAATGCAATACGGCGCCTCGGTTGCGCGGCTCGCCATGCAACGTTAGTTGTGGGTCCGGCACCGGAACTGCCTGCGACCCGGCGCGGATCGACTGAGCACTCAGGCCGCCAGCAATGCAACAGGCAACCCAAAAGCACAGGGCCGCGGCGACGGCCTCCAACCGCTTCTGAGGTGCTCCCGGAGTTCTGATGGGTAAGTTGACACCGCGGTCGGGCTTCTGCTCGTCTGCGTACTTGTCGTAGAGCCGCCTCATCTCCTCAACGAGCATGTTCAGACCGCCCACGCCAATGAGAAGGTCTTCGGACAGGAATTCAAGAGAGCTTGCAGCTTCAAGGAAAACGAGTGAGAGCCCGATGACCCCTGACGACCACGCGTACGCGACGTGACGTCTGTCGTCGGCCTCCCAATTGTCCACAACAAAACGGAGCGCGACGCGATAGACCCAGTTGGTGACAACAGTGGCGACAAGAACACAAAACAGGAATACAAGAAGCGTCGGCCCGACAGGAATATCCAGTTCTTTGGGGGACGGACCTATCCCTTCGAGAACCGCAGACAGCTTATACCCACCAAGCGGGCCTGATAGGGCCGCGACGAGAAAGGTCAACTCGCCCAAGACAAGGCAAGTGGCCGCGCGGGTGACTAACGTGACCAACGGGGACACAGAGGACAATCGGATAGCAATTGCCTCGCGGGTGTTCTCGACTGCGTCTTGTAAGGCCATAGGTGTCACCGGAACTCCCTTTTCGACGACCGATCCGAAAGAACACGCCTTGCGAGCACTTCCACGGGGGATATGAGTTGCTAGAAAAACGGACTCAGCACGAGTCGCATGGGAGACTCAGATTGAAGGTGCAGGCGCGCCGCGGGAGACGCTTCCGGACGTTGTCCGTGCCTTCGCGGGTGGAGGCGGCGCAGCCGCCAAGTTTTGTAGAGATGGGCACGTGCATCCTCGGCGCGCTCGCGATCGACGGCCGGTAGCGCTCCCCCGGCTCCCCTGAACCATCCCCACGTCACCTCGCGCTTCGACTGCGCGAACGATACGCCGGCAGCGCTACGGTGTACGGGCGGTTCCGATCCATCCCGTCAGGCACGATCGTGGCCGCCGGGTACCCCAGCAGCCGTCTTGTGTTCCGGCAGATCCTCGTTCAAGTCCCCAAAGCGATCCTTGCTCTCGCTCTGCCATGCGCTCGTACACTGCATCGACCGCGCGCGGGGTCGTTCTTGACGACCAGCGGCTACCCGGCCCCGACGAACTACGACCGACTTGTCGGAAGCGGCCAGCAACGTTCGACCGCGAGCAAGCGAGTTCTGACGGCTGCTCAAGACCGCCGAGCGCGTCCACGGGCTGATCATGGCGTTCGGCCGGTGTCTGGTTGACCGCGGGCGCCGGAGCGGCGGTGAGACCGGCAACTCGCGGCGACCTCGACGCCGCGGCTGACGACGGTGCCACCGTTCAGCGTGATCCCCTGTGCGCTGAACGGCGTGAACCCCGCCACCTGGATCTCCCCGCCAGTCGACGTGGAACGGCGCAGCGCGCGGCGCGACGCGGTCGCCGCCCACGAGTGCCCGCATGCCGATCTCGTGGTTTGGTTGTCGTATCCGGCTCGGTCAGCGGCTGGTGGGCGCAGATGCAGCCCGACTCGGCGGGTGGTTGTTGCCGGGACCGTCCTCGGTGAGCAGGGCAATCTCCTCCTCCGTGCAGACGTGGAAGTTGTCGCCTCCGCCGATGCGGTAGCCTTGGGATCGGGTGAGGTAGACGTTGGTCCCGTCGCCGAAGCGGCAGTTGACGGTGCCCTTGAACAGCACGCCGATGTCGGCGGTGTCGAAAGCTCCGTAGGGCGAGTTGCACGCCGTGGTGTTGGGGGAACTCGGTCAGGTTGCCGGTCGCGATGCGGTAGCCGAACCAACGGCCGTCCAGGTAGCCAAAGGCCATCAACCCACCCTTCCAGTCCAAGATTTGACACCTCACTACTTCTCGGCGACGACGTACTCGGCCCAAGCGTCCATCAACACGCGACGTTTTGCGAGGAGGTCGCCGCGGCGGTACGCTCGCTCGACCCCGGAACCCACCGTATGGGCCAGGGCTGTTTCGACGACGGCGAAGTCGTGGGCCGTCTCCTCCGATGCCCAATCGCGGAACGATGAGCGGAAGCCGTGGATCGTGCCGGCGATGTCCTGCACCGTCCGCGTCAGCCCCATCTGCGACAGGGCGCGGCCGG
>JAPOYW010000409.1 GCA_026706425.1 Gammaproteobacteria bacterium | reverse complement strand
CAGCCCCGACGCTGTGGGACGCGACTTTCAAGTCCGTCCCACAGCGTCGGGGCGAGCCGGGGTGCGCGAGGCGGTGCGGACGCGCATTGTGGACGTGGAGCGGTGCAGGGCACCGGGGGAGCCGGGCTGGTCGGGCTGCGTGAGTTGCCAGTCCGGCCGGATTTCGATGGGCTGATGGATGTCATTTGAGGCTGATCGGCATCGCTCGTCGTGAGGGGTGACGGCGGGCCAGTGGAATGAGGCACGCGTGCGCTGTACAAGGTGCTATACACAGGTTTTTTCGGGAGAAACGGCCCCGAACGGGTACTATTTGGGTAATATCAAAGGAGCTTTTGGGGAGATCAAGGAGGCTCCATAGATGGCTCTGAGCAAGTATATTCCCAAGACCTACCAAGATGGCCGTGGTCTGGTGACGGTCGACGCCGCGAGCTTCAAGTTCAATGTGGCTGCTCGCAACGTGGCGGAACTTCGCGATGTCCACTACATGCAGGTACACCTGGACTCGGAGGAAAGGTTGATCGTCTTCCAGCCGATGACGGGAACTCAGAAGATGACGGACTGGCTCAAGCTGGGGTCCCGAAAAGGAAGCAAGTCGCTGCCGGCGAAGGGTATCGTGTCTAGCAACGACTGGATCAAAGCCGTATCTCGTCAAGACATTGCGGACCGAAAATTCGAAATCCGTCGTTACGATGGCGAGGTGCGTGGTTGGTCCATTCAGCTCATGCCGGCGTTTGAGAAGTCCGTGGTTCCTTCCGAGATCCATCGCCTTGAGAACGGCGAGAAGGGCATCTACCGGTATCGCGGGGGTGACAGTGGCGACGAGGTGATCTACATCGGGAAGGGGAGTGTCCGGGACCGGTTTCAACAAGAGTCGCAGCGAAAGGACTGGGAGGTGGCCCGTATCGAGTACTCGATAGTGAAGGACGACCAGATAGCTCTTGAGTGGGAGGCGTTTTGGATTAGGCGCTTTCAAGACGAGAACAACGGTCGCCTCCCGAGATTCAATCAGGTCGGTGGCCACGTCGTGAGTAGCGGAGACGGCAAAGCCTAGACCCAGCCCGGTCGAATCCTCTGCAGCCCACAGGTACGATTGAGGCAAAGGCGGTTGCCCGAGAACGGCGTGGTCGCGGCAAAGCCTGGTGATGGGGGATGGAATGACGATCGGTCGGATCAAACGTGTAGGACTGCGCGAAGTCTGGAGCCACGAGGCCTTCGACTTCACCACATGGCTGGAAGACAATGTTGACGTTCTCTTCGAGGCGACGGGCCTTCAGCTGACCGGTGTCGAAAGGGAACAGGCGGCTGGTGACTTCAGCGTCGACCTCATCGCCACGGACCAGGACGGCGATGCGGTTGTTATCGAGAATCAACTGGAGAGGAGCGACCACGACCATCTCGGCAAGCTGATTACCTACCTCGTCGGTCTTCAGGCTCGTCGTGCTGTGTGGATCGTGGCGGATCCTCGTCCTGAGCATGTCGCGGCGGTCACTTGGCTGAATGAGGGAGCTTCCGCCGACTTCTATCTGCTCAAGCTTGAGGCGATCCGGATCGGCGGTTCCGAACCTGCGCCGCTTCTGACTCAGATAGCGGGTCCCAGCGAGACGACTCGCGAGGTGGGACGCGCGAAGCAGGACATGGCTGAAGGGGAACGACGGTACTACCGGTTCTTTGAAGGACTGCTCGAGCGTGCGAAGGCCAAGACGCAGTTGCACGCGAACATTAGCCCAGGCAAGGCTCACTGGGTTGGCGCGAGCGCCGGGATCAGTGGCTTGACGTTCAACTATGTCGTGCGACGGCATAACGCCGACATCGAGTTGTACGTCGACACACCTGACAGCGACGCGAACAAACGCATGCTCCAAACGCTCTTCGAGAAGAAGGAGGCAATTGAAGAGGCATTCGGCGGACCGTTGGTGTGGGATAGCAAGGACGGGCGACGCGCGTGCCGGATTCGAAATACCTTCACGCAGGGCGGGCTCCGCGATGAGGGGGACTGGGACGCCGTACACGACCAGTTGGCCGAGGGAATGGCGAGGTTCGAGAAGGCGGTTAGGCCACACCTCAAGTCGCTGTAGCTCAACGTGCTGCAGGAGACGACCGCGTTTGGACGCGTCGGGGCTGTTGCGTACCCGTGCGGCACGCGGCGCTGGCGGACACTCCTGCGGATGGCCGCCCGCTCAAGCGTTGGCCTTCAGGTAGTCGGCCCACTGCTGCATGAGCGTCCGGCGGCGCTCGAAGAGGTCGCTGCGGCGGTAGGCGGCCTCGACGCGGTCGCTGTTGACGTGCGCCAGGGCGAGCTCGCAGACCTCGCGCGGCGTGTCGGTGCACTCGGCGGCCCGGTCCCGAAAGCTGGAGCGGAAGCCGTGCGGGACGGCGTCGATCTTCAGCCGGCGCATGAGCTTGCCGGTGGGGTGGTGGCCTTGGACGACGCCCTTCTGCGACGGGAATACCAGGCCGCCAGACCGGGGCAGCTCGCGGCGCGCCTCGTCGAGCACGCGGAGCACCCGGTCGGACAGCGGCACGCGGTGCGCGCGGCCCGCCTTCATGCGCCCGCCGGGGATCGTCCAGATCGCGGCCTCGCGGTCGATCTCATCCCACGTCGCCTTGCGGACCTCCGCGGAGCGGCAGACGGTGAGTACGGCCATGACGTCGGAACCGGTGACGGCGTCCACCGGCATGCGGCCGAGCCGGGGCAGCGCGTAGTCGCGCATCGTGGAACGCCAGTTCTGCTCGTTCTTGCCGCCGGGCTTCCACTTCGGGGCGTGGATGGCGATGACCGTATCGCAAGCTTCGGCGAAGGTCGGCACGCCGCGCGCGGCGCGGCGGCGGGGGTCGCAGCCCTCGGCGATGGCCTGGGCGTTCTCGAGCGCCCGCTGGCGGGCGAGGGCGAGGGTGACGACGGGATAGCGCCCTAGGCCGATGCTGGTGGGTCTGCGGTCGATGCGGACGCTCTGCGTCCAGCACTTGGTGGTGTGGCCGCGCGGCGGTCCTGACGAGGAGGCTCAGGCCCAGTCCGCCGCGGCCGTCGCCGTAGCGGCCGGGGGTCTTGACGGTCCTGACGAAGGTGGCGGAGAGCATGTTGGGTCGTTTCATGGCGGATTCCATTACTCGTTTCTTTACAGTCGATTGTCGAGATGGAGTGTGCCGCCATGACACTGCGAGTGTCAAAAACTCAATTCTTATCAAAAGGTTAAAGGACGTTGGGAGTCATCCCGACAAGCCCTGAAACCCCCGACGCGCTCTCAGTGCCAGCGCCGCGCCGACGCGCAGCGAGTGCCCCGACACGCGCCGCGCGATCCCGGCC
>JAPOYW010000209.1 GCA_026706425.1 Gammaproteobacteria bacterium | reverse complement strand
TACCGTGTGGTGGTTTTCCAAGACCCCGTGGCCCAAGGCGAACGTCTCGAACGTCTTAGCGCCATATTCGGATCGGATGAAGAAGCTGATCGATGATCCGGATCGGTTCTAGACCCAAAGTACGTCCTTCCGGACATGACATCGGGAAGGGGTTCGCGAAAGACAACGGAGGTGCCATTCCGCCGAATCTCCTTTCGTTTCCTAACACGGAGTCGAGTGGTCGTTATCTCTCGCGCTGCAAAGCCGTTGGAGTGAAGGGGCACCCGGCAAGGTTCCCCGGCAAGCTGCCAAGGTTCTTCGTGAGATTCTTGACGGATCCGGGCGACATCGTTCTGGATATTTTTGCAGGATCAAACACGACGGGAGCGATGGCGGAGCTTGAGGGTCGCCGTTGGCTTGCGTTCGAAGAACGCGTCGACTACGTTGCGGCGTCGTCCTTCCGTTTCGTCGACGAGCATGACGATTGGCGGGACGCCTTCGAGCGCATAGGACAGGGAGAGACAGTTTTCCTGTCCCCTCGTCAGGAGTTGCTGCCCCTGTAACCTGTAACGTCTATTGGGCGTCCTCGTCCTGTGTCGCAGGCGACGACGACGCCCTACGGGCACCATTGGCGCGCCAGCGGACGAGGTGACGATGCAGCTCGGCACGCAATGGTCTTCAGATCTTCGTACCGCCATCCTCGTGGTCGTCGCCCATGCCTTCGGAGTCTGAACCGTTCCCAGTCTTTCGATCTTTTTTGATCGGCTCGCTTAGCCCATCGCGGATGCCACCCGCGCCAGTTGGATTCGCGTAAGCAAGTCCATCGCGTGCAGCGACTCCGCCTTGCCGTATTGCGGGCATTCGCTTAGGTTCGCCGCAAGACAGCGGTGCACCGCTTCCGCCTGGTACAGGAATCCGTGCTGGTTCGGGAATGCCCGGGCCATGGCGACGTTGCCAGGTAGCGGATAGTCGAACCGTTCCTCCGGCGATGCGGCATTGCGGGTCCGGTAGCGCGAAGGTACGCCGTTAGGGGGCGGTACGCGGATCGTCACGTTCGTGGGGCAGTGCCCCGGTTGCCCGAGCATGATCCGGCCCTTTGATCCGGCGATCTCGGTCACTTCGCCGAGTTCGCAGTTGAACGGCGGGAACGTGAGCACGGCGCAGCCGCGGTCACCGTATTCGACGATGGCGGCGCCGCCACGCCTCAAGCCGGCCGCCGTGACGCTGGTGACTACCGCGTCGGCACCGAACGCCAGCGGTGCGGCCTGGATCGTGTAGATCGGGTCGAAGAAGTCGGACTGCACCAGCGACACGTCGCCGATCACGCCGGTCTCGATGGCGAATCGGGCGTGTTCCACGGCGGGGAAGAACCGGGTCCACATGGCGTCCTGGAGCATGACGCCCTGGGCCTCGGCCGCGGCGTACATCTCCCGGGCGTCGTCGACGTTCTCGGCCAGGGGCTTTTCGCAGAGCACGTGCTTGCCGGCTTCGATGGCGATCAGGCTGTGTTCCTTGTGCAGACGCGTGATGGTGCCCACGTAGACGATGTCCACGTCGTCCGCCGCCGCCATCTCGACGTAGCTGTCGTAGGCCTTCGGTATGTTCATTGCGTCGGCGAAAGCCCGGGCGCGAGACATCTCCCGCGCGGCGACCGCGGTCACGGATGCGCCCTTGCAGGCCCGTAGGCTCTCCACCCACTGCGCGGATATGGAACCCGCGCCGAGAATGCCCCAGCGCAGCGGATGGGTGACGGCCGCCGGGTCGGCGACGCCGCGCCGAACGTCGAGCGGTGTGGAGGGTGGGTTGTCCGAACTCATGCGGTTTCCTAGGTTGTTGCGGCTAAACGTACGAAACGCCCTGGGTTTCGACGTAGATCGAATAGAGCGACTGCGAGCCGGTCATGAACAGCCGGTTGCGCTTGACGCCGCCGAAGCAGACGTTGGAGACCACCTCCGGCAGGTGGATCTCGCCGATCTTGTCGCCGTCGGGGGCGAACACGTGAACCCCGTCGGAGCCTTCCCCGCCCCAGCCGGCGGCGGACCAGACGTTGCCGTCGATGTCGACGCGAATGCCGTCCGAACTGCAGTTCCCCATGTCGCAGAAGATGCGCCCGTTGGCGAGAGTCTTGCCGTCGACCACGTCGAATGCGCTGATGGTGCGGGGATGGCCAGGCTTGTGCGAGGCGCCCGTGTCCACGATGTAGAGGATCGAGTAGTCCGGCGCAAAGGCCAGGCCGTTGGGCTTGACCAGGGTCTCGTCGACCACCGTGGGTTCAAGCGTGTCGGGATCCAGCCGGTAGACCCTTTCCGGCAACTCGAACGGTGCCTTGTGACCTTCGTAGTTGACGTGGATTCCATAGCCGGGGTCGGTGAACCAGATACCGCCGTCTGAATGGACCACGACATCGTTCGGCGCGTTCAGGCGTTTGCCGTCGAGCCTGTCCATCAACACGGTGACGGTGCCGTCGTGCTCGGTGCGCGTGACCCGTCGCGCGCCGTGCTCGCAGGTCACGAGACGTCCCTGGCGGTCCCGGGTGTTGCCGTTGGCGTTGTCGGCGGGCTGGCGAAAGGTGGTCACCGAACCGGTGATCTCGTCCCAGCGCAGGATGCGGTCGTTGGGGATGTCGCTCCACAACAGGTAGCGTCCGTCGCCGAACCAGACCGGACCCTCCGCCCACCGGCAGCCGACATACAACCGTTCCAAGGCGGCGCTGCCCAGCACGTACTGCCGGAAACAACGATCCAGCACCTTCACGGCGGGATCGGGATAGCGGACGGGCTCGTTCCAGTCGCGGATCATGGCATTCGAAAGGCTCAAAAAACACAGCAGCCGTGGAGTCTGTCGGATTTGCCGCGCCAGCGGCAAGTGCGACAGACGGGATTGGCTTGGGCCGGGGCAAGGTGCGCCGCCCTTGGGCTTGGTCCAAGGGCGGCTTGGGTTGGGCGAAACGCGTCTCCTCCGCAGGAGCCCGGGTTTCGTGGCGCTAAACGACTCTCGGACGGCGGGCGCAGCCGGCTTGATTCACGCGATTGGCGTAACGTTGACCAGAGTGCGCACCCGCTGGGCCCAGGAGTTCGAGTCTCCCAACCAGAGGCCGAAACGCGAAGAGAGTTCTTGTGGCGAAATATCGGGTAACCGCGAAGCGGTTTGCTCGGCGGCGTGGCGCTCGACTGCGGGAGAAGGGGGTCCGACCGGTCGTGGAGAAAAGAGGCTGTAGCCGATCAGTCCGATGACTAGCGTGAAACCCAGGGCAACGGTTCCGAACAGAACGTTGAATCTGGTCGAGGATTCCCGGTGCTGCGATTCCAGCCTGGCGTCGATGGTGTCGAA
>JAPOYW010000034.1 GCA_026706425.1 Gammaproteobacteria bacterium | reverse complement strand
AGCAAACCGGCCGCATGGCTCAAGACCGTGAAGCGCGGTGCGCCGTCTTCGATCAGCCAGCGCAGACGCTTGAGCCTCGGCGGCTCGACGGGGCCGTCGCCAGTCGCTGACAAATCGCGACCAACCTGGTGCAGGCCGACCTTGCGACCCTCGTTGATGCCGGCATGCAGGTACGAGAAGTGCGCCGTGTCGAGACCGCCCTCGCAGGCCTGGGCCCAATTGCACTGCTGCAGTTTCTTGCCGACGAAACGGTGCGATGCCGGTACCGCGGCGAACTCGAAGTCCGGAACCGGCGGCGCATCCGCGGCCTCGCCGAAGTACGCCCAGATCACCTCGCCCGCTTCGGCGGTCCTGAGCGCGCGAATCGTCGCCTTGGGCTTTAGGCGTTGCGCCACCGGTGGCGTCACGTTGGGAATGTCGACGCATTGCCCCGCCGCGTCGAACTTCCAGCCGTGGTAGGCGCAGCGCAGGCCGCAGGCCTCGTTGCGACCGAAGAACAGGTTGGCGCCGCGATGCGGACAGCGGGGCTCGACGATGCCGACCCGACCGGACGAATCCCGGAACGCAACGAAGTCCTCCCCCAGCAACTTGACGCGAGCCGGCGGACAGTCGGGCCGGGGCAATTCCCGGGACAGCAGCGCAGGCATCCAATAGCGCCGAAAGACATCTCCCATCGGCGTTCCAGGGCCGGTCCGCGTGAGCGTCTGGTTCTGTTCGGCCGTCAACATGGGTGTTCCTCGATCCGGCGCGGCGACTTCTCGTATGATGGGCGCGCAAGGAGCAATTTGCCATGACGGATCCGTTGGCCTCAGGGACGGGCATCGGCGAACTCAACGAACGGTCCCTTCACCGTGCATTGAAGGCGCACTACGCAGTACCCGGCAGCCAGACAGAGCAGGCCATCGACGGCTACGTGGCGGACATCGTCGTCGACGGCCGCATCGTCGAGATCCACACCGGCTCCTTCTGGCCGCTGAAACGGAAGCTGCCACGGCTACTCGAAGAACACCGCGTGACGCTGGTCCACCCCATCGCTCGGGACCGCTACATCGTCAAGCCCACTGCGGACGGCAAGGGCGTCATGAGCCGGCGGATGTCCCCGAAACACGGCTCGGTGTTCGCCATCTTCGCGGCGCTCGCCAGCATCCCGACGCTGCTCGCGCACCCGAACCTGACGCTCGAGGTGGTGATTACGGTGGAGGAAGAGGTGCGCGTATCCGACGAACGCCGCAACCGCCGCCGAGACGGTTGGACGACCGTGGACCGCCGCTTGGTCGACATCGTCGACACCCACCGGATCGAGCACACGGCCGACCTGTTCGCCATGCTCGACGCCCAGCTTCCGGTCGAATTCACAACGGCCGACTTGGCGCACGCGATGCATTCGTCCCGCCGCCTCGGCCAGCAGGCGGCATTCTGTTTCCGTGAGGCGGGTTTGAGCGAAATCTGCGGCAAGGACGGCAACGCTCTCGTATACCGCCGTACGTGAGATCGTCGACCGCTTGGGCACGGCCCTAGTCGGTCTCCGAGACCTGCGGGCCAAACACATCACGGATGTGGCCAATGACGCACAGCCGCCAGGTATGCCGTCCTACAACGACCATGGCCGTCGTCCGGTACCCGGCAACCGTTGAACGGACGAGAATCGGGACGTTGAATTGGGCTGGAGACCAACGTGAAGTGGCTGCACAAGCTGCTGCCCTCGCCGACACCGAAATTCGATGAGCAAGTCTCGATCTGGAGCATTGGCCCGAGAGATGCGAAGACCTTTTTCCGCATTGTGCTCGCGCTGTGGCTTGTGGCACTTGCACGCATCGTCTATAAGAAGAGCGACGGATGGTCAGCTGGTTCAAGCGGTGCGGTCGTCGAGTCCGGGGGGACCATCTGGACGCGTGGGGCCGACTTCGCCCTCGCGGTGTTGGTCGATTTCGGCGCCGTATGCCTCGCGACCGCGGTCGTGGCGATGCTGCTGGCCCGCACCCTGACCGTTCTAGGAGATTTGCTGATGTCGTTGTACCAAGCCTTGGTGAACCGGTTCGTTGTTCCCGTTATCGAAGAGCATATGGCCAGGGGCCGAGAAGAAGGTCTCAAACAGGGATTGGAGGAAGGCCGCGAAAGGGGTCTCGAGGAAGGGATCGAAGAGGGCCGGGCCGCAGCCCGCGAGGAATGGGGCCGATGGAACGAGCGCCGGATGGCCGCAGAGCGCGAGGGGCGGGAGTTCGTGGAAACGCCGCCGGGCGCGTAGAGCAACGGGATGTCTGCAGCGCGACTCAAGTTCCCCGCAACCGCGGGTCCAGTGCATCCCGCAGGCCGTCGCCGATGTAGTTGACCGATAGCACTGTCAGCGAAATCGCGAGGCCTGGCCAGATCACCCGTGCCGGCGTGATCGAGATGAAATTCGCGCCGTCGAACAGCAGGCGGCCCCAGGTCGGGAAGTCGGGCGGGAAGCCGAGGCCGAGGAACGACAGCGCCGACTCCGTGATGATGGCGTTGGCGATGCCGAGCGTCGCCGACACCATGATCGGGCTCATCACGTTCGGCAGCACGTGGCGGGCGACGATGCGCCGTTCCCGGGTGCCGATGCTGCGCGCCGCGGTGACGAATTCACGCTCCTTGATGGCCAGCACTTCGCCGCGCACGATCCGCGCGGTCTGCATCCAGCTCGTGATGCCGATCACGAACACGATGAGCAGGAAGATGCCGGTCTCCGGCCCCAACGCGGCCCGCAGCGTGTCGCGGAACAGCATGATGATGACCAGCAGCAACGGCAGCAGCGGCAACGCCAGGAAGAGATCCGTGCTGCGCATGAGCAGGCCGTCCAGGCGCTTAAAATAGCCGGCCAGCACCCCGACCCCGGTGCCGAGCACCAGCGACAGCAGCATTGCCGTGAACCCCACCGCCAGCGAAATCCGTCCTCCCGCGAGCATCTGCGCGAGCATGTCGCGTCCAAGGTTGTCGGTACCTAAGGGGTGGGTCCACGACACAGGAGCGTTGCGTGCCTGGATGTCGAGGTATTGGGGGTCGATCCCGTGCAGGAACGGACCGAGGAGCACCGCCAGCACGATGAACGCGAACACGCCGACGCCGACCAAGGCGCCGGTGTGGTTGCGGAACGCCAGCCACACGTCCATCCACAGCGAGCGGTGCTCGTGCAGCGGGGCATCCTGATACGTCTGCTCGGCCACGCTAGTCGTACCGGATCCGCGGATCGAGGATGCCGTAGAGCACGTCGGCGACGAGGTTGAAGCCGACGATCAGCACCGCGAACAGGAAGGTCAGCGTCTGCACCATGGGGATGTCGGCGCCCTGGATGGCGACG
>JAPOYW010000272.1 GCA_026706425.1 Gammaproteobacteria bacterium | reverse complement strand
CGGAACTGAACGAAGACCGCGCCGTCCACGCGATGCGCATCACCTACTTCCACTGGGGCTTTTCCGCCTGGTCCGTGTACGTCCTGGTCGGCCTGTGCCTCGCCTACTTCGGATTCCGCAAGAAACTGCCGTTGACGCTGCGCTCCTCCCTTCATCCGATCATCGGCGAGCGCATCTACGGTCCCATCGGCCACGGCGTCGACCTGCTGGCCGTGTTCGGCACGGTGTTCGGGGTGGCGACTTCGCTCGGGCTCGGCGTCAAGCAGATGGCCGCCGGACTCGATGTCCTGGCGGACGTGCCGGCCGACATCACGACCTACATCGTGCTGATCGCCGTCATCTCCGCCGTTGCGACGTTGTCCGCGGTGTCCGGCGTCGCGCGCGGAATCCGCATCATCTCCGAGTGGAACATCTACCTGAGCATCATCCTGCTCGGATTCTTCCTCGTCTTCGGGCCCGTCGATTGGCTGCTCGGCTTCCTCGCCAAGACGGTGGGTTCGTACCTGCTCCACCTCGTGCCGACCAGCCTCTTCATCGCCACCGAACCGGGCACAAGCGACTGGCAGGGGAGCTGGACGATCTTCTACTGGGGCTGGTGGATCGCCTGGGCGCCCTTCGTGGGCCTGTTCATCGCGCGAATCTCCCGGGGACGCACCATCCGCGAGTTCACCTTCGGCGCGATGTTCGTGCCGACGGTGGTCGGCATCATCTGGCTATGCCTGTTCGGCGGCAACGCGCTCTACCTGGAACTCAACGCCGAGGGCGGCGTCGGCACTGCGGGCATCCTGGACCTCGCCCGCAACTGGCAACTGGAAGCCGCGCTGTACGGCACCATCGAACTGATGACCGAGATGCACTGGCTCGTCTGGGCGATGTCGGCGCTCGCGACGTTCCTGCTCGCGACGTGGTTCATCACGTCCTCGGACTCGGGAACGCTCGTAATCGCCACCATGCTCAGCATGGGCGACGACCACCCGCCGCGTCGCTTCCGGGTCGTCTGGGGCGCATCGATCGGCGTCGTCGCCGCGCTGCTGCTACTCGTCGACGGACTGCAGGCGCTGCAGGCGGCATCCATCGCCGCCGCGTTGCCCGTTTGCGTGATCCTGCTGGTGATGACGTTCGGGGTGCTGAAATCGCTGACGCGGGATTCATCGGCGGTGACCGGAGGTTGATTCGCAGCCTCGCCCATCAATCAGGAGGCAAGCCCTCGAAGTAGATCGCACCGACCGTATCGAAGTGCGGCCCGTCCCTTTCGCGCAGAGCAAGCACGGCATCGCGATCGAAGTCGTGGCGGCGGCCGACGCGGACGGCCTCCTGTTCGCTCTCCAGCTGAACCAACAGCCGCGATACGGTCGCCTTGCGCACCTGGGGATCATCGACCTCGTCGATCGCGTCGATCGCGAGGTCGGGATCGATACGAACCAGCACACCCGCTACCTGGCTGATCGCGCTGTCCCGGGTCTGGCCTCGCGGGCGATCCGAGGCCCAATCCAGCGCCGCCCGGGCATCGTTCTGCGCCCAGATGGAGACCACCATGGGTATCAGGCTGCGCCGGACGTCGTCGTCTTCAAGCTGATCCACCACGTCAACCGCCGCCTCGGGATCCTGCATGGCCAGCATCGGGATCACCGACCCATAGGAACGGAGACGCTGCTCGGTTGGCAACTCCTCGATGAGCGACATCGCCGCTCGAACGTCCTGCCCCGCGAGTTGTCCGGCCACGCCGCGCACTAGATCCGCATAGGCAGGGTCATCCCGGTAACTTGACAGCCACGCTTGCGTCGTGCCTGCCGGCATCCCCGCCGTTGCGACGGCAAGGCCACGAAGGAAGGAAGTCCGGGCGGTTCCGGTCAGGTTGTCCGCATATGCGCTCGCCGCGTCCAGGTCCCGTCGCCCCCAGGCTTGTGCCAAGGCCGGCCAACCTTGCCGGGCAATCTGAGCATCCTTGCCCGCAAGCCAGTCCGCCGCCGCCTGCGGATCGGACTGCGACCATCGGTGGACCACGGTGTCGATCGCCATGGTGCTCGACGATCTCGGCATCTCGTCGATCAGCTGCGCCGCACTCGCCGGATCGCTCGACGCCATGCGCTCGAGGAGCATCATCAAGCGCGGCAAGCGTTTCATCATGTTCGACTCGGTGAGGATGGATGCCAATTCCGTCCGGGCATCGGACAGCGACGGCGCCGGACCGGCGAGACTCTCCAAGTGGTCGACCGCGCCAAGCATCGCAACGCCGTATTCGCCGTCGGCAAGGTGGCGGTTGACGAGCACACGGGCGAGTTCGGGGTCGAAACCGGCTAGCGACCCCACCGACATCGAGATCAGCCTTTCGCGGTCCGGGTCGTCGTCCAGCAACGAAGGATCGTCTTGGAAAATCTCCGGATACGCATACAACGCGAGCCGCACCATCCTGTCAGCCTCGCTGCTGAGTTCCGGGTGCTCGCGCGCGGACCGTATCGCGCCGGCGCCATCGGCGGCGAGCCAGGCGATCATTGCCTGGCGGACAGCGCGGTCCCGCTCCTCACCGGACTGCTGCAACGCGGACAGTAGGCGGGTGCGCGGATCCGGCGTCGGCGCGGCCTCCCGGGCCGTCGGCGCCTGCTCCGCCACAGGATCGGCAGCCGGGTCGAGTGGCGCAACGGCGATCACCGGCTCCGACCCGGGCGCGGTTGCTCGCCCGACGAAGAACGCAGCCGCAATGGCCGCCAAGGCTGTGACTGCAATCGCGATTGTGCGCATGTCCAAGTCTCCGTCTCCACGATCTGCGTCGATGATGCAACCGGGAATCCGGTGTTTTCAAGCGGTTCCGCCGACCCGCCCCGGTGCCGCCGAAGGGCCAGCAACGCCGTGATTTCCGAGTCCAAAGTTCAAGGAGAGCCTTGTGATCGGGACACCTTGTACGTGGGACGCCCAATCTGGGGTGGATGCCCCGTTCGGAGGGATGTGGGGACGGTATAGTGGCGTCCATGCCCCTGCACCCCATCCACCGACGCTACTACGCCGAGAACCTCGTCAGGCTGCGCCGAGCCGGCGAGCGTTGGCGGCAGGTGGCGTCGCAGCGCCGCGGGCGGGTGGATCCGAATCCGCACCAGATCGACGCGGTGATGTTCGCCCTCAAACGGATACCGCAAGGGGGCTGCATCCTTGCCGACGAAGTGGGCCTGGGCAAGACGATCGAAGCGGGCCTCGTCATCGCGCAACTGCTCGCCGAGGGTGCCGAACGCGTGCTTGTCGTCCTGCCGCGCCCGCTGCTCGGCCAATGGCAGAACGAACTGTTCACGCTGTTCGGCATCGAAGCGGTGGAGGTCGCCTCGTCATCCGTCGATCTCCCCGGTGCCGGCGTCTTCCTAGTCGGGCGCG
>JAPOYW010000515.1 GCA_026706425.1 Gammaproteobacteria bacterium | reverse complement strand
CGCAGGTGCGTCCAGTGACCCACCCATTCTCCCACACAAGCCTTGCCCGCCGCGCCTCTCCGGCGTTGCCGCCCAATCCTTATCAGGGGATCAGGGTACCGGGACGACAACGGTCAGATCAGGACGGCATCGAACTGGATCAGCATCTGGCCAGCGACATTCCGACTTGACGTTGATGGCGGATATTCAGCGACTTTGCATGCAGATACCGAGGGATCGGGTTCGCGGCTGGCCGCTCATATTCGGGCCCTTGACACGGCGGGCTCGCCGGTTGCTGGCATCGCCGTCGAAGGCGACTTCGTGATGGGTATCAACTACTCGCTGGACACGCGGCTGCCCGGCGGCTTTCGTGACCGCCGCTCGGTCAGGGACCGGCACGTGGAAGGCACCTGTTCGGGAGTCACCGACGCCAACGGCATCCTCGCGTGTCCCGTTCCCGCGCACCTGACCGAGTTCGAAGAGCACACCAACAGCGGCTTCGTTTACGCCGCGATACGGGCGACCGCGCGGGACGAACAGGGGCGCGTCACGCGCACGTCAGCGCGAATCGATCCAAGGCGTGAAGACGGCACTCTCAGCGTCGAGAGCGTTGACGAGATCGCTCCCGGGGAAACCCTACCGATCCGGCTGTCGGTGCCGTTCGAGCGGGCGAGCGCCTTGGTGAGCGTCGAGCGTGAAGGCGTCTTGGACGCGTTCGTCGTGCAATTGAACGGACCGCGAACCATCAACCTGCCGGTACTCCCCAACTACGCACCGAACATCCAGGTCTCCGCATTGGCCATCGCCACTGCGGAACCGAATACCGGCGGCGGATTGCCGGGCACACTTGAAGCAATTGGCAACCGGGCGCGTATGGACCTGGCTTCGGGGCTGCCCGACAAGGCGAGCGGCAGCATCCCGGTCCGGGTGAGCAAGGCGGCAAACACGCTCCATGTCGGGGTGGAAACCGATCGGGACTCGTACCGAACACGGGACAGCGCGCGTGTCCGGGTCACCGTTGAAGACCCCGACAGACGACCGGTTCGGGACGCCGAAATCGCCCTTTACGCCGTCGACGAGGGCCTGCTCGAGATTTGGCCCAATCGGTCCGCCAATATGTCTGGGAAAGCTCAGACCCCGCTCGCTGACACTGCCACCCAATGCCTCGGATGAGGTCTCCTGGCGGGTGAAGGTGCCCTCCGGCGTCGATGGTCTGGGCTGGGACGTGACCGCGCGGTCGGAGCTTGCAAGCGATCGCCTGGGTACGCGCCAGATCGTGACGCCGGCAGTTCCCGTTCGCGTCCAGCAGGCAACGCTCGTGCACCTCGATCGGCAATCGGACTTCCCCGTGGCACCGCCCGCAAACGCGCTACCCGACCGGGGAGGCGTGGCCGTGTCGTTGCAACCCAGCATCGCCGGGGGCCTCGGCACCATGCGCGAATACATGGCCGAGCTCCCCCACACCTCCTTGGAGCGGCGCGTGTCCGCTGCCGTCGCGCTCAACGACGCCGAGAGGTGGTCGGCGGTGACTGCGGATCTCGAAACATGGATGGACGAAGACGGCTTGCTGAAGTTCTTTCCGAGCGACCGCCTGGTCGGGTCGCCCGTGCTCACTGCCTACGTACTGGTCATTGCCGATGGCGAGGACCGTGGAGGCCGACGGGAAGAGACGCCGCGGCTGGCGGCGTGGCGACATCGCGCATGTCGAGCTGGCGATCGATGCCGACCGCGATATGACCTGGGTGGTGGTCGAGGACGCCTTGCCGCCCGGCGCCGTCGTGCTCGGCAGCGGCCTCGGCGGCGACTCGGCCATGCTCGAAGGGAGTTACCGGCGTGGCGACCGTTGGCCCGTGTTCACGGAACGCGGGTTCGACAGCTACCGGGCGTATTTCCGCTACGTTCCCAAGGGAAGATCCACCCTGCGCTACAGCGTCCGGTACAACACCGCCGGCACGTTCCGATTGCCGCCGACACGGGTGGAAGCCATGTACGCACCGGAAGTGTACGCCGAGCAACCGATCGCACCCCTCACCATCCGCTGACCGCCAACCACACGCAGGGTACCTGGTTCAGCGAGCGCATCAGGTCGGATCTTGGTCTACGAAGGCGCGCCGGTACGCACCGCCACTGACTTGATGAGCGCCTGTACCCGGATCCCCGGCACGAGCCCCAATTCGTCAACGGACCGCCGCGTGACGCGGGCAAGCAGGAACTGATCGCCGCACCGCACCCGCGCCAGCGCCGAGTCGCCCTGGTCCTCGATCGTGTCGACGACGCCGTCGACGCGGTTGAGGATGCTCAAGCGGTCGATGGGGGTCGTCGCCAGGCTGACGTCGCGGGCCGGAATGTGGAGAAGGATACGCGGGCCTGCGGCGGATAGGTCTCCGCGCACATACAGCGACGACCGGCCAAAAGCCAGCTCGGACAGCCGATAGTTCGGGTCGTAAGTCTTGAACCGGCAGCTGACCACCGCGCCGGCTTCGTCGCCCAGGGCGGGTGAGGCGAACGACGTGGAGAACTCCCCGACCGAGTCCACCCGCGACACCGCGCCGTCGACAGCCATCATGACCTGGTCGGCCATGGTCAGCACCTCC
Source organism: Gammaproteobacteria bacterium (assembly GCA_026706425.1). Lineage (GTDB taxonomy): Bacteria > Pseudomonadota > Gammaproteobacteria > Pseudomonadales > Azotimanducaceae > VXYL01. The sequence continues at coordinate 787 of JAPOYW010000515.1, read as the reverse complement.
GCCAAGGTGTGGGACACGTAGATGATGGGTACGTCGTGGCGACGGCACAGGCGGGCGAGGTACGGCGCGATTTCACGTCTGGACGCCGAATCCAGGGCCGACATCGGCTCGTCGAACAGCCACAGCTTCGCCGGTGACAGCAGCGTCCGTCCCAGCGCAACGCGTTGGCGCTGACCGCCCGAGAGTTCCCGGGGGTATTGGCCAAGCAGCGCCTCCAAATCCAGGAAGTCCACGACCTCATCGAATCCGAGACGTATTCCGGACCGCTTGGCATGCGCCGCGAACGTCAAGTTGCCGCGCGCGTCGAGGTGCGGGAACAACCTGGCTTCCTGGAACACCGTGCCGACCGGACGACGGTGGGCGGCGAGGTTCGCGGATGCGCCCTGCCAAGTCTCCCCATCGACCTCCACGGTCACCGCTGCGCCGGGCTCGAACCCGGCGACCACGCGGAGCAGCGTCGACTTGCCGGAACCGGACGCGCCCACCAAGGCCGCGACGCCATCGAGATCCACGTCGAGGTCCGCCCGCAACCTGAACCCGGTCTCCCGGACAAGCTCGCCGTTTACCCTGAGCCTCACGGCAGCGCCCCATAGCCGGCCCGGCCGCGTCCGAAGGACGCGCCTTCGCCTGGCGACAAAGGACGGATCTGTTTCATGGAAGGCGCAGCCAACGATAGGTGAACGTCAACACCACCAGCGAGAACACGAGCAGGGAGGCGGCGATTACATGCGCCCCGACGTAGTCCAGCATCTCGACCCGGTCGAACAGCGCGATGGACAACACCCGG
>JAPOYW010000218.1 GCA_026706425.1 Gammaproteobacteria bacterium | reverse complement strand
CCGACTCCGACCAAATCGTCAGGTGGAAAAGGGGATCTCCCAATTTTGGCGTGTAGTCGAAGCCGAATGGGCGCTCGGCCCAGCCCCGCCAATACAGGCCGCAGCGATCCCCATTGTCCAAGCCAGCCGCATAGTCGTCAAGAGCGACGTAATGGACCTGACGCGTGCATATGCCAGTATCACAGATGTAGAACGACCCGGCGAAGTTCGCCCCCCCGTCGGTGGGCGAATCGAACTCACATATCGGCGGCGCGCCTACAGCGAACGCAGCAACCACCGATGTCAAACCAAGCAGCGTTTTCCGTTTCACACTACCCCTCCGTTGGCTATCGTGGTGAAACCTTGACCATACTCTGTGTCCTAGTTCCAAGTTCCAGTCTAGCGTTCTTGAGAACGGCCCATCTGTACACTTGAGCAAAGTTTTTCCACGAGGCGCCTGCGTGGGACCTCCCCGTGGGGGCGAGGCTTGTCCTCGCCCGCTCGATGCCCGCGTTCGTCCCAAAACGTCTCGGTTCGGTTCAAGCGGGCGACCACACGGGTCGCCCCCACGGCGTACTCGTCGGTCTGAAAGGCGGAGCCTCGCTGGTGCCCTCGATCCCCTGTTTACGGTTCGGCGATGGGGATTTGTCAGGTTGAGCGGTCGTTCCCTGCGAAAGAGATGCTCGACGCCCAGGGCCGACGCCGCCGCGCGGCGCGGGAACGGCCGTGAACAGGCCTGCAACGGGCTTCCGACGACCGCGTGCCGGCGAACGGGCGAGCGCGTCCCCGCCCCGGGCGCGGCGTCGAACGATGGGGATCGGTCAGGCCGGCAACGCGGACGGGGCGCGGGCCTCCAGACGCTCCATCGCCTCGTACAGCCAGACGAGGCGGAAGTTGGTCTTGGCGAACCGCACGTAAAGCCGGCGCGCCGTGCGCACCAGGTACGCGGCGGTGCGCATCACGTGCCGGATCACCGGCCGCAGACCGTGCTTGCGCGTCCGTTCCGGCAGCGCTGTGAACTGCACCGCCGCAGCAGCTACGCCGCAGTCATCGAGAGCGCCGCCACCCGGGACGCCGACGCCGAACGCTCGCCGTTCGCCCCGACGCGTCGAACGCGAAGCCCGACGGCGCGGCGTGCTGGGCGACGGCGCGCCCGTGGATCTGGAAGATGGCCGACGAGCTGTTCCCCGGGGCCGTCCAGATCGTCGACCTGTTCCACGCCAAGCAGCACCTGTGGGACAGTCGCCAAGGCGATCTACGGGCCCGGCACCGACATGGGCGAACGTTGGGCCAAGCGGCGCCGCGACGAACTCGACGGCGGCCGGCTCGCCGAACTGCTGCGCGCTCTGCGCCGCCACGAGGGCCGGAACGAGGCCCGCGCTGCATCGACGACATCCGCCGCAATCGCCACCGCATGCGCTACCCGGAGTTCCGCGCCGCCGGCCTGTGCGTCTCCTCCGGCGTGCTCGAAGCGGGCTGCAAGCACCCCGTCGGCCAGCGCCTGAAGCAGGCAAGCATGCACTGGACGGTTGCCGGCGCCAACGCCATCGCCGCCCTGCGGTGCTGCAAACTCAGTCACCGGTAACGATGGCCTCTGGTCCCCTAGATCCGACTACGGCTGACCGATCTCACAAATATGTCGTGCACCCGCCGGATGTATGTGTTACGTGGTTCCTCGACGTGCTCACGAAACGGCGCACGCGGGCTCATTGGCCACCTTGCACACGCGCTTGCGCGTCTTCAGATTGCCGATGCGAGGATGCCCGTGACCGCTCCAGGCTCGACAACGCCGACGGGGCGGAACAGCAGACGCGCTTGGGTCTTGTGGCCATCCGGCGAGTCGCCTTTGGCATACCGCCCATCCCAGCGCGGCCCCCAGGGCGTCGCGTCGGCGACGTATCAGAGGCGGGGATGATCGATGTCGAGTCGCTGATTGGCCTCGAGATCCGTTAGCGTTGTTTCGCTGCCGTCCGGCCAGTCGACGGTGAGCGACTCCACCCGTTCCGCCTGGCCGAGGCCGAATAGCTGATCGGTGGGATTGTTCGACGCGAAATTGCTGCCGAGCGTCACCTCGCGCATCAGGTTTCGGTCCCCGACGCGAAGCGTGATTCGCGCCCCCACGGCCTCCGTGTTCGGCGGTTCGCCCTTGAGCTTCACGGCGAGGTAGTTGTTGCCTTCGGTGTCGTTCCGCCAAAGCGTCGCCGAAGGCGCCGTCCCGGTGTGCATGACCAGTATATCGGTGTCGCCGTCGTTGTCGAAGTCGGCACAGACCACACCGCGACCCTGGTAGGCGTCGTCAAGGCCGAGGTCGCTCGCCCGCTCGTCGAATCCCGCCCCGCCGTTTGACACGAAGGCTCGGCTGCGATCGGTCGAGAACTGTCCGAAGTCGTCCGCGTCCGGCCAGCCGTTGGTGTGATAGATGTCGAGGTCGCCATCGTTCTCGAAGTCCATGAAGCAACTGCCCCATCCCCAACCTCCGTTGGCCACCCCAGTGGCTACGGTGTGGTCGACGAAGACCCCGCCCTCGTTCAGATAGAGACGGTTTCCGAGCTCCGATATGGTCGGAGGAACGTTCAGCCCGCGACCGAGAATGCTGCTCACAAACCAGTCGAGGTCGCCATCGTTGTCGTAGTCGCCGAGCGCGGACCCCATGCCGTTGCCGTCGATGATCACGTCCACGTCCGTCGCATTGACGAACGTGCCGTCGCCTAGATTGTGAAACACCTGCGTGTGGTTGAAATCGGCGACCATCAGCACGTCCGGATACCGGTCGCCGTTGATGCGTGCGAACGAAGGCGAGAAGGTGTAGTCGTCGTCATTCCGGGTGAGCAGGGGATCGTCGGGATCCAGGATGTCCGGCACGAGCCCGGCTGACAGCGTCACGGGTGCGAAGCGGATTCCGGCCCCGTCGGTCTCGTTGCGCCACAGATGTTCCGTCTCGGTACCCCAGTCCGAGCGGTCGCGATGCGTCCCCCAATGCGCCAACAGAAGGTCCAGGTCGCCATCGAGATCGTAGTCGCCGAACGCGGGCGAGAAACTGTATTCGGCACTCATCAGGTCGAGTCCCGATCCCCGGGTTGCGTCGGCGAACGTACCGTCGCCATCATTGCGGTAAAGACGCGCGGAGTCGTAGCCGAGGCCCGGCAAAAGCAGGTCGAGGTCGCCGTCGCCATCGAGATCGGCAAGGCCCGGCGAGCCGTGCCGCAGGTTCTCGCCCGGACGCCGACTCCAAGCGATGCCAGCATCCTCCGCCATTTCCTCGAAGCGAAGGTCGCCGAGGTTGCGGTACAGCAGATTCGGACCCGTATCGCCGCGCACGATGACGAGATCGACCCAACCGTCGCCGTCGTAGTCCCCGGCGGCGACGCCGCTCGGCACCGTCAGGGCGAGATCGATGTC
>JAPOYW010000311.1 GCA_026706425.1 Gammaproteobacteria bacterium | reverse complement strand
TGTCGCGCCCCACGGGCTGGGGTCGACTACGATGGCGGCTTGACCGGAGCCCGCCGAGGTCGCTGATCGACATGGCACGTCCTGAAGAACATCACGCTGTCGTTCCCGCTGAGTCGGCGACCCGCATCCCATCGGACCGATTCGGAGAACGAACCACACCCACATCCCGGCGTGCAGCAGGATGCCGACATTGAGGGCGTCGCCGAACTGGCCCACATGGTAGGCGGCCGCGGCCAAGACGTTGAGGGCGAGCAGTATGCCGCCGAAGACGTACAGGAACATCTTGGCGTCGACGTGGTCCCGGAACATGACGTTGCGGGAACGGCCCTCGATCCATTGCACCCAGCCCGGCCGGTCGTCGGCGGGGGCCCGCAGGACCATCCAGGCGGTGAGTACGACGCTCAACGCGGTCCCGCCAGCAATGGCGTGCCACTTGACGCGCCAGAGCCAGTCCAGGGGCGCAAGCAGCGCAATCGCCCAGATGGCGAGCGCGGCGGCGAAGACGAGGAGTCCGTTCAGCCGGTACCGAACGGGTGTCTGCGTCGTGTTGGGGTGGGCGTAGCCCAGTGCGCGTCGCGCGGGCAGGACGCCGTGGAGCAACAGCAGGATCGCGAATACCGCCGTCGGCGCGAAAAATCCGGCGATGGCCTCCAGATTGGTCATAGGGTGTCCTTCCTCATGCCGCTTGGGATCGCCAGGCGTCTACTGATCCCATTGCCAGGGTTGGTTCGCGCCCACGGTTGACAGGTTCGTCAGATGCCCGGTTGCCTGGTTCTCGAGCAGGCTCATGACCCTAATGGGCCGTTCCGATTCGACGGTCAGTCGCCATTTGGCGGATCCGGTCCCGAGCATACCGGTGAAGTCGTCGTTCCTGGCTTCCAGTTCCTGGGCGGTGAACGAACGGACAGCGCCGGCGGGAACCGTCAGGCCCACGGTGCCCGAGGATGGATTGCCCCGGTCGTCGGTGCCCGTGATGGTCACCGTGGCATCCTCCTCGCCGGTGTTCAGAATCCGCAACCGGCTCACCTGGTTGGTGTTCCGGCCAGGATTGAAGAACGCCACCTCGTAGGTGTCGGTCCCGGTGCGCCGCACGAAATCGTGCATGCTGGTCAGGAAGCCGTCATCGGTTCGGCGAATATAGGCCAGCACATCGATGTCGCGTTCGCTGGTGAGCGTCAAACGCCAGTCTCCCTCGCCGGCACCGATGCCCTCGGCCCAGCCTTTGGCGTCGTCGCCCTGCTCGAGATGTTCGGAGTTGAAGTGGATGGACCGGTTCGCGTCCAGATTTAGGCTGAGGGTGCCGAATTCCTGGTCCGTGTCGTCGTGGGCGCGGATCTCGATGGATCCGGCGTTGTCGCTGCGGTTGACTATCCGCACGAAGCCCTGGCGGTCCTTGGCGTCGCCGTGGGCGGGAAACAGCGGCACGTAGTGTGACGTCGACGCGCCATCGGAGACCTTGTTGTCCGGCACGGTGGACAGGTTCGTCAGGTGCCCCGTCGGGCTCGCGAGGAGGCTCGCGACTAGAATTGGCCGATCCGAAGTCACTTCCAGGCGCCATTTCCCGGTACCGGTGCCGAGTCCCTGCGCGTCCCGGAGACCTTCGCCGGACTCCAGGTGGGCGGCGGAGAGGAACCGGGACGCGCCCGCTTCCAAGGTCAGCACGGCCGCGGTCTCGCCCGACATGGCTCGGTCGTCGATGCCCGTGACCCTGACCTCGGCGGCGACGTCGCCCGGATTGACGAGGCGGAGCGTGCTCACCTGGTTGATGTTGCGGCCCGGATTGAAGATCGGCACGTCGTAGCGGTACTCGTAGGAGCGGGTCCCGTCGTCGTTGTCGATGACGGTCGCAGGCGCGAGCAGGGCGGCCGTGTCGTGCAGGCTGGTGACGAAACCGTCGTCCGTACGCATGTAGGAGAGCACCTCGAGGCCGTCGCCGCGCAGTTCGATGCGCCAATCGGCGGTACCCGGCCCGGTCTTGCCGGAAAGGCCCTTGTCCTCGTTCCCGTCTTCGAGGTCGGCGGAGTTGAAGTGCCTGATTTCGCCTGCGCCGACGGTGAGCGTGACCGGCCCATGACGCTGACCGGCGTCGTCGAAGGCGTCCACTTGGATGGTGGCCGCCGTCTCGCTGTGGTTGACGACCCGGGCGAATCCTTGGCGCGTCTCGTGGCTCTTGGGCGCGAACGTCGAGATATGGGCGGCGTCGGCGCATCCGGTCGGCGTGGTGTCGCCGTCTGGGGAGTTGTAGCGCACGCGGTAGATGCGCCCTCTTTGGTCGTCGGCGATCAACAGGCTACCGTCCCGGGCCACCAGCACATCGTTGGGCCGGCCCCTATGGGGTTGGTGGGTGTGCTGGACCTGCCATTCGATGAAGCGTTCGTATACAGCTCTGGCGCCGGCGGGTGAATCGGCGTGCGCGAAACGCAGTACGCTCACCCGGTAACCGGCCTTGCCGGCCGCATAGCGGTTCCAGGAGCCGTGTTCGGCGATGAACATCGCGCCGCAGTAGTGCGAGGGGAACTGGTCGCCGTTGTAGAAGGTGATGCCCAGTGCTGCGGAGTGCGCCTGGATCAGGTGTTCCGAGCGGAGATAGTCGGCGGCATTCTTGCCGCCGCCGAATCCGGGGTCGCGGTAGTCGATGGGTTCGCCCGGACGATGGTCTTGGTGGAAGTAGGGAAAGCCGTAGTGGCCACCCGGTGTCTGTACACGGTTGATCTCGTCGGCGGGTAGGTCGTCGCCCGAGAGGTCGCGACCATTCTCGGAGAACCAGAGTTCGCCGGTCACGGGGTGCCAGACCATGCCCACGGAGTTTCGGACACCGTGCGCATAGACGGTGGCGACGCCGGTGTCGGGATCCATGCGCAGGATGGTGGCGTAGCGTTGGTCCGACTCGTCGCAGACGTTGCAGGGAGCCCCCACTGGAACGTAGAGGTAGCCGTCCGGACCGAATGCGAGGTACTTCCAGCCGTGGTGTGGATGAGCGGGCAGATCGTCGGCGACCACCTCCGGGTCGGGGTCGTTCCGGAAGGTGTCCATGATGTCGGGATAGCGCAGCACCCGGTTCAGCGCGGCCACGTAGAGGTCATCTCCTCGCAGCGCGACGCCACTCGGGCAGCGAAGAGACCTACCCACGGTCACCACTTCCACGCTGCCATCGTTCCCCGGCACGACTGCGAACACGTTCGTGGTACGTTCGCAATTTGAGGACGAGCCCACGAACAGCGTGCCATCCGGCGCTTCCGCTATTTGCCGGGCTGCGGGTACGTCGTCCGTCACCAACTCCAGCGTGAATCCTTCCTCGAGGAACGTGGTCTGGGCGTGGGAGTAGCCCGCGAGACGGCCTAGCAAGAGGATTGCGCCTCGCGATCCGGCGTTTCGCATCGCGTCGTTTCG
>JAPOYW010000106.1 GCA_026706425.1 Gammaproteobacteria bacterium | reverse complement strand
GCGGGGATCCCGAGAGCGAGGAACGGGACATGCTCGTTGTGCACCTGCTCGTGGATACCCGCGAAGCCTTGGGCGCCAATATCGTCAACGGCATGTGCGAGGGTGTCGCAAGCCTCGTGGAGGCGATCACCGGCGGACGGGTCTTCCTGCGCATCCTGTCGAATCTGACCGACCGCGCCCTGGTTCGGGCGAGGGTCCGCATTCCCGTACAGAACCTGGCGATGAAGGACTACGCGGGCACGGCCGTGCGGGATGGAATCATCTTGGCCAACGATCTGGCCTTGGTGGACCCCTACCGGGCAACGACCCACAACAAGGGCATTATGAACGGAGTCGACGCGATCGCCATCGCCACCGGCAACGACTTCCGCGCCATCGAAGCGGCCGCCCACGCTTATGCGGCCCGCAGCGGCCAGTATCGTGCGCTAACACGTTGGTTCGCCAACGACGACGGCGACCTCGAAGGCCACATCGAAATGCCCATGAAGGTCGGCACCGTGGGCGGTTCGCTGGAGACCAATCCGACCGTTCGGCTGAGCCACCGGCTGCTCGGCAATCCGAACGCCGCCGAACTGGCCGGTGTCATCGGCGCCGTTGGATTGGCGCAGAACTACGCGGCGTTGCGGTCCCTGGCGACGGCCGGCATCCAGCAGAACCACATGACCCTGCATGCCCGCAGCGTGGCCTCTGCGGCCGGGGTTCCCGAGGAGTACTTCGACGAGGTCGTCGACGGCCTGATCGAGAGCGGCGAGATCAAGGTGTGGAAGGCGGAGGAGATCGTCCGTCGGCTAACCCGAAAGACTGACCATGCGCCGGACGAGGACACCGAACCCCGGAGTTCGGCGTGCGGAAAGGTCATCCTGCTCGGGGAACATGCGGTGGTGTATGGCCGGTCGGCATTGGCGGCCCCCATCCCCTTGGCCGTCGAGTCCCGCGTGGTCGATACCGGCGACGGCGTGCAACTGCTGATACCCCGGTGGGGCGTCGAGCAGCGGGTCGCGCCGGTTCGCGAACACCCCACGGGCGCGGCGGGCATTCTCGCGGTGTTGCTTGAACGACTCGACCTCGGCGACCGGTCGATGACCATCGAAGTGTTCCCGAATGTTCCGCGGGCCGTGGGGCTCGGGGGGTCGGCGGCGCTCGCCGTCAGCGTGATCAGGGCGTTGGATCGGCACTTCGCGTTGGATTTGTCCGATCCGGAAATCAACGACTTCGCCCTGGAGTGCGAGCGGGAGGCCCACGGCACGCCTTCCGGCGTCGACAACACGGTGGCCACGTTCGGCACTACCTTATTGTTCCGAGCGGCCTCCAACGGTCGCGATGCCTCGTTCGCCGGGATCGAGCTAAAGCGTCCCCTGCCGTTGGTGATCGGCATGACCGGCAAGGAATGCCTCACCGCCAAGACGGTTGCCGGCGTGGCGCAGGCCCGGCGCCGGAACGCATGGCGCTACGACGGCATCTTCGATCAGATCGAGATGCTCACGAATGCCGGTGCGGACGCCGCGCGCGACGGGGCGCTGTCGGACCTAGGCGAGTTGATGAACCTCTGCCACGGTTTTCTCAATGCCTTGCAGATCTCGACCCGGGAACTCGAGGAACTCGTCGAGATCTCGCGGCGGCACGGCGCGGTCGGGGCCAAGCTGACCGGCGGCGGCGGCGGCGGGTCCATCGTGGCGCTGTGCCCGGACGGCACGGACTCGGTGCTTGCCGGCATCAAGAATGCGGGCTACGACGCCTTGGCGTTCGAGGTGTCGTGACCGCGCTGCAAACCCCAGATGCCTACGCGGAGGGGTACGCCACCGCCAAAGGCGTCGATCCTGCGCTGGCGGACGCGTACATACGTCACACGCGGATCGGCGATCCGGACCTGGATCCCGTCATCGAGGACGTGGCGGACCTCCCCGGCGATCGGTTGCAGCGTGCCATCCGCGCCGGCATCGAGCAGGATGCTGACGCACTTAGCCAAGCGCCTAGTTCGCTTCGGCACTTCTTCGAAGACAAGGTGGCCCCCCCGCCGTGGCTCGACTTCGAGGCTCACGCACCTGCCGTGCGGGCTTTCAACGTCAACGCGGCCAACGTGCTCGTCGCGTTCGTCTGCGGTGTCCTGATCGAGGGGTTCTCCACGCTCATCTCGAAGTCGTTCGCCACGACGGGTCGGGTGTTGAACCCCGAATCCGCCCGTCGGCGTTTGATGCAAAACAATCGGCATCTCATGGAGGTGTTTTTCCCGGGCGGCATGGACCGGGATGGCGACGGCTGGAAACTGTCGACGCGTCTCAGGTTCGTGCATGCGCGCGTCCGTCACCTGTTGGCGAATTCCGGCGCCTGGGATGTCGAACACTACGGCACGCCGATCAGCGCGGCGCATTTGGGGCTCGCGACCACGGTGTTCTCCATGCGCCTGCTGGAACACGCCGCGCTGGTCGGTGCCGTGTTCAACGAAGACGAACAGGCCAGCGTCATGCAGGTCTGGCGCTACACCGGGGTGGTCATGGGCGTCCCGGAGGGTATCCTGTTCGTCGACCGGGACCATGCGCGCCGGATATTCGAGATCGCCCATCTGTGCGAGCCGGAGCCCGATTCGGACGCCGCGAGCATGGCGAACGCCTTGATCGGGGCGATTCCCTTGACGGCGGGTATCGAGGGGGAGCGCGAGCAACGGAAAGTCATGAAACTCGCCTACCGGCTGTCCCGTTCGCTGATCGGCAACGAACTCGCCGACCAGCTGGAGTTTCCGAAGATGAACACGGTGGGTTCGTTGACCGCCTTTCGAGTCCGTCAACGACTCCAGCGGTTTGTCCAGGGAAGGCAGAAGGTGCGGCTGAACAACTTTTCGCAGCTTTTGGACATATCCGTCTACGATAGACCCGATGACCGCTACCGCATGCCGGACCACTATCTGTCAGCCCGGTCCAACCCGTGGTAGGTCGGCGCGTTCCCCGATGACCGGTGTGTTGCATGGCTGAAGCGGGTCCGGTGCCGTTGGACCGCTTTACCTCGGCGGTCCTGGACCAACGTTGGCCGGTGATCGCGGTGGCGGGGCTCGCCATGCTCGCGCTCACGGCGGGCGCGGTGTTCATCGGCGTCACGAACGACCACCGGGTGCTGTTCGACGAGCACAACCCCCACCTGCTCGCCTACGAGGCGTTGGAGGAGACCTACACCGAATCCGACACGGCGTTGATCGCCCTGGCGCCCGGCGCATCGGTCTTCACCCGGGAGACGCTTGGCCTGATGGAGGCGTTGACCGAGGCCGCCTGGCAGACGCCGCACTCCATCCGCGTCGATTCGCTGACCAACTACAACCACAGCGAGTCCGTCGAGGACGACCTCGCGGTCGGGCCGCTGTTCGAGGGTGCCGAAACGCTGGACGAGGCCGGCTTGGCGCGCGTCGAGC
>JAPOYW010000179.1 GCA_026706425.1 Gammaproteobacteria bacterium | reverse complement strand
ACCTTGCCACAGACGGCGACATCGACTGGCGGGCATTGGAGCGGCCGCTAGACTTCGACGAGGCTGCCTAGCGCTTCCCCAAGAGCAGGCCGTGGCGTGGAGTTGACCTTCGGTCGCTTCGTGACGGCATTGCGCAACGCGGACGTCCGCGCGTCGCCCGCCGAGACCTTGACGGCCTTCGAGATCGTCGAACGCGTCGGCATCGCCGACAAGACGCTGCTCAAGGACTCCCTGGCCCTGGCGCTCGCCAAGTCAAGGGACGAGAAGGCGCGCTTCGATGAGACCTTCGAACGCTTCTTCGCGCTGGCTTTCCGCGACCGCCCGAAGTCTTCGTTCGTCCGCCGCATCGACCGTGACGCGATGCTGTCCCAAGTCCGTGCGGGCGCGTCGCCGGGTCTGGCCGAGTCCGTCGCCAACGTGCTGGACGATGAGCGAGACCATTTGGCATTGAGAATCCACCGAGCGGGAGCGGAAGCAGACATACACCAGATCAAGAGCCTACGTGAGAAGTCTCTATACGGGCGCCGGATTGGAGCGGTTCTCGGGCTCGACGAACTCGATGCCTACGTCGAAGCCGGAGGGCCGGCGACCGGCGACGCCGGCGCGCGCGAGTTCCTCCGCTACCTGCGTCGCTATTTTCGGCAACAGGTCGCCGACTACGTCGACGCCCAGTACAAGCTCCACCTCGACCCCTCCGGGAAACGGGCGATTCTCGAGGCCGCCCTCAAGTCCAACCTGGATCAATTGCCAGTGGCCTATCGACACGATGTTCGTCGCGTCGTCGAGAAGATGGCCGAAAAACTCGCCAAGGATCACCGCCGGCGGCGGAAACGCGCCCGCCGTGGTGTCCTTGACGTCAAGAAGACGATACGGCGCAACCTGGCCTACGACGGTGCCCTTTTCGACCTCGCCTGGCGCCAGGAGAAGCGCGAGCGGGGATCCGTGTTCGTCCTGTGCGATGTGAGCAGCTCCGTCGCCCGCGTGGCCCGTTTCCTGCTCCTGTTCCTCTACGAACTGACGGATTTGCTCCCCGACATCCGGGCGTTCGCCTTCTCAAGCCGACTGGGCGAGGTCACCGGTACCCTGCGTGAGCGCCCGACCGAGGTCGCCATCGAGGAAGCCTTGTTCACTTGGGGGAAAGGCAATACGGACTATGCCCGGGCGTTTGCCGACTTCCGGGAACTCTGTGGGTCCGCCATCGACCAGCACTCGACGCTGATCGTATTGGGGGACGCCCGCAGCAACTACTACGATCCCCGGGTCGACATCTTCGAGGAACTGACCCGACGTGCGAAACAGACGTTCTGGCTCAACCCGGAGACCCGGGATCAGTGGCGTGAGGGCGACTCCGAAATGCGGCGCTATGCGCCGTACTGTTTTCGCGTGGAAACCTGCAACAAGCTGCGCGACATCGAGCGCTTCGCGGACCGGTTGCTGGTAATGGCCCGGTAGCGTCAAACAGCCGCGAGGGTCGGGATTCGCCCGGGCTAGTTGACCCCCACGACGTAGCCCATGGTTGGGCCGATTTCCCGATGCAGGACTAGATCCGCGATACCGTCGAGCGGCGTGGGTTCACGATTGACGATCACCAGCCGGGCACCTAGCTGCTTGGCCAACTCCGGGAATCCCGCTGCGGGATAGACCACGAGGGAGGATCCGATCACGACGAACAAATCGCATGCGACCGTCACCCGTTGTGCCCGCGCCATCGCCGCCTCCGGCATCGCCTGGCCAAAGGAGATGGTTGCCGTCTTGATGATTCCGCCGCAACGGCTGCAGGCCTCGATCCGACCGAGCGTCTCGAACTGCTGCTTCAAATCGGCAAGTTCGTAGCGGGTCTCGCAGGCAAGACACCTCGCGAAGCTGTTGTTGCCGTGCAGTTCGATGACCTGATCGGACGGCACGCCGGAATCCTGGTGGAGATTGTCGACGTTCTGGGTGATCACGGCGCTGGCGTGGCCGTCCTCGACAAGCTTCGCCACGGCCAAGTGGCCTCGGTTCGGTTTGGCGTTCGACCAACTCGTATCGCCGGAAGCGAACCGCCGGCGCCAGGACTCCTGCCGACGGTCCTCGGACGCGAGAAACTCCTGGAACTCGATGGGCTTGATCTTGTTCCACAGGCCCGTTCCCGGACTTCGGAAGTCGGGGATACCGGACTCGGTGCTGATGCCGGCCCCCGTGAACACGACGATCCGTCGGGCCGCGTCGATCATCGCCCGGAATGCGTCGAGTTCGCCGTCCTCGTCGGGTTCGTCGGCAACGCCGTCAGGCATTGTGCTCGCCGACGCGCAGACGTTCGAAGGCAGACGGGGATCGCAGGTCGCGGGACGCGGCCAGGACCCGTTTGGCACAATCCCGGGGCGTCGTGTTCCCGGTGTCGACCTCCACATCGTATTCGCATCCCTCGTGCACCTGCTTGAAGTGCGCCGCAGCGGTGCCCGGGAATCGTCCCGGTCGTTCCTGCTCCCGAGCCAGGAGCGTATCGAGGTCGCAGTGCACGCCCACGAAGGTAACCTCGAAGCCCGCGAACACCTCCAGGTAGTCGCGCAGGAAATCGGGTTCGAGGATCAGATCGTCGACGACCACGTCGATGCCGGTCGCCGCGAATGCCGAGGCGGCACGGCGCATGCCGCGCAGTGTCAGCAGGCCTACGTCGCCAAAGCGCAGTTGGGTCATGCCGTCCACCGGCACGATGTTCAGACCACGGGTACCGGGCTCGTTGTCGTGCGAGTTCATGCCTCGGTAGCGGCCCGCCATGCCGTCGCGGAACTGGTCCAGGGAGACGTGCTGCACCGGCGTCCGGCTGACGTCCTGAATGGCCCGGGCGAGGGTGGTCTTCCCCGCGCTAGATGTTCCGTTCAAAAGGATGATGCTGCCCTTCGACATGGGCGCATGTTAGCGCGTTTGCCGACCGTGCGGTCAGTGGAACCGCGCTGAAACCCAGTCGGGCAAGTCGCCCCAGGAACGGCGATAGCGCTCCGCGAAATTCTCGCAGCGGTGCGTTTGCGTTCCGGCCGTCTCCAACACCATCGCTGCCGTCACGGCACCGGCGCGGACCGCTTCCGAGACGGGGGATCCGCGCAGCCTTGCGTGGACGAAACCGCCTCGGAATCCGTCTCCGCAGCCAGTGGGATCGACAGTTCGCGCCGGTACGGCGCGTTCGCGGCCGTCGCCCTCGGGCCTGGAGTGCCAGCGGGCACCGCGTTCGCCCTCCGTGATCACCACGAGGTCGAGTGCGTTCAGTCGGTCTCCAACGAGGTCGCGCAATCGCACGTATTCGAACTCGTTCACGATCACCGCCGTGGACCGGGCCACCAACTCGACCGCTTCGTCGGGGCGAAAGTCGGTCAGGTTCTGTCCCGGGTCCGTGAGAAACGGCACGTCCTCATCGCGCATGCCGTGCAGC
>JAPOYW010000551.1 GCA_026706425.1 Gammaproteobacteria bacterium | reverse complement strand
CCACATACCCATCACGAAGGCTGATCTCGGGGAACTCACGCCCACCGGCGCTACGCTTGAGACGTTCGCGTGCACAGTTCTCCCTGGTGTGTAAATCGCCGAGGGACCCGACACCATCCATGGACAAATGTCACTGACGCCTGACAGGTCGGAGCCTTGGACGTTAGGACCTCGGTATCCGAGATCGCCGTCCGAAAGGCCGAAGTAAAGGGAAGGCAACATCCCCCGCCCCACGATTTCTTTGGACAGTGATTTGAGAACCTGTATAAGGAGCTACAGGAGAGGAGGAACAGGCTATGTCCAGAGGAAGGAATGGAGGCGCTGGGGCCGCGAAGGGAGCCCGTGGGGCGACCGGAGCGGCCCCAGCGGCCGGTGGTCGAGGGAAGGGCCGTTGGTCGGCCCGTCGCAAGATGACGGTGGTGTTGGAGCTGTTGCGTGGGGCGGAACTGGAGGCGACCAGCCGCAAGTATGGGGTGACGGCCGCCACACTGACCCGCTGGCGGGAAGGCCATCGAGCGCTGCTGAACGGCGGATCGGCCGGCCGTTGACTACCGCCGGCGAGGTAGTCGGCCCACTGCTGCATCAAGACGTGTCTGCGCTCAAACAGATCCGAGCAAGCGTAGGCTGCATCCACCTGGTTGCGGATCACGTGCGGCAAGGCCGCCGCCAGCACCCACGCGTTCCGCCGGTCGTCCTTCGCTCCTGCCGGCGAGATCCGGTCCCGAAACCGATCCAACTGCTTCGGGTTGATCGCGTGGACCGCCAAGCCCCGTTCCATCAGGCTCTCCACCAACGGACCCCGCGGCACCTCGATCGCCATCGACAACACCCAATCCGCCAGCGCCGCCAGCCCCGGGTCGCCATACTCGAACGCCCGCTCTCCCACTACGTCTCAGGCTGCATCGATCACGCCCACTGAATCTTCGATCCTGGGAACTGCTGGGTCCACATGGGGGGCTACTCGGATCGTTGGAACATATAATAACGCTTGCGGGGGACTCTGATGGAGTTGAATAGGCTAGGACAGCGGATATGCATGGCTACGGTATTGTGCGTTGTCCCGTTGACGATGCCCTCGGCAACTGCGCAGTCCACATCGGGGTCGATCCTGGGCGACGTGGCGGACCAATCGGGAGGATTCCTGCCGGGAGCGATGGTGAGCGTTAGAAACAACGCAACCGGTGCGACCCGGGAGGGGTTGACCAACGAAGTGGGGGCGTTCCGGTTCTCGGGACTGTCGCCGTCCAACTACTCTGTGACGGTGGAGTTTGCCGGCTTTCGGACGGTGACGCGGCCGTCGGTGACGCTGGCCGTGGGCGGCACGACGAAAGTCGATTTCAAGTTGAAACTGGGGCCGGTCGCCGAGTCGATCACAGTCGCCGGGGCGGTGCCGCTCGTGCAGCCGACGGAAAACACGATCCAGCTTGTGGTGGCCAACCAGCGAGTGCAGGAACTGCCGACCAAGAGCCGCGACTTCATGGATCTGATGCTGCTGTCGCCGGGCGTGACAGTAGACCAGAGCTCGGCCCGCAGTGGCAACAGCGACTCGGTCAGCTTCTACGGCATGGACGAACGGAACAAGTCGGTATGGCTGGAAGGCGTGGACTTCAATGACGAGGTAACGATGGGCGGTTCGGACATTTCCGAGGCGACCCGGACGCGATTGGGGCAGGAGGCGATCCAGGAGTTTCAGGTGTTGTCGTCGGCCTTTTCGGCCGAGTTCGGCCGGACCGGCTCGGGAGCAATCAATGTTGTCGTGAAGTCGGGAGGCAACGACATCCACGGCAGCGGTTTTTACTTCATCCGCGACGACGCCTTCGACAAGGATCCGTTCCAAGTGGTCCGGGGTGAAGCAGTGCCGGATGCCAACCCGCCTCCGTTCCAGACCCAGCAGTACGGGTTCACGATAGGCGGCCCGTTCGTGCGGGACAAGGTGTTCTACTTCGGATCGATCGAACGCCGCACCGACGAGAACAGCTCGCACGTGACGATTCCAGAATCGGTGAAGGCGTTCGTGGATTCCCTGAATGCAGGCTACGACACGTCCAGTGCGCTGCCGCGGTCGGTGGACGAGCGCAACGCGTTGGGCAAGTTCACGCTCAACCTGCATTCGAGGCACACGATGAACATCATGTACCTGTACGACGACAGGGAGTTCACCAACAAGCAAACCGGGCAGGCCAACGGAGCCGACAACGGGTTCGACGACATGCGCAGCCCCTATTACGCAACGGCGAGCCTGACGTCTCTCATCAGCGACAGAATCGTGAACGAATTCCGGGCCAACCGCTCGATCCAGCGCCTGTCCCGGGATTTGCAGGCCAGTGCGAGCGGACGGTTTCTGCCGACGCTGGACTTTCCCTCAGTCGACCTCGGCGTGGCAGGCAACGTCCCGCAGGGCAGGGTCCAGGCGAACTGGATCTTCTCCGACACGATGAGCTGGGAGAGGGGCAACCACTCGTTCAAGTGGGGCTGGGAATTGAATCGGATCCTGGCTACGGCCGACGCGAACGTGGATTTTCAGGGCGTCTACCGGTTCCCATCCGATACGGCGACGTTGCCGGACCGCTATACGGCGAACTTCAACCTCCCATTCGAGAACGGCACTTCAACGGAGCCGAGGTTCATCAGCATCCGCCGCGACGTGGCCTCCTACGCCGCATTCGTCAACGACACGTGGCGGGTGACGCCGAGCTTCACGATCAACATGGGGCTGCGCTGGGACAAGCGGACCTACCTGGATGTGGACGGGGTGGCGTCTATCGGCGGACCGGACGCTTTCGAACAGCCGGGTTTCTCGCGGGACCGGCCGCAGGATGTCTGGGTCTCAGTGGCGCTGGGCGAACTTGGCGCCTTGCCGGTGAGGGACTGGCGACCGGGTGTCGAAGACAAGCTGGACCTCTCGCCGCGTTTCGGTTTCTCCTGGGATGTGACCGGCAACGGTCACGCGGTGGTCCGGGCCAGCTATGGCATCTTCCATGACCGGATCAACACGAGCACGCTCCGGAGCCGGGTCTTGAGCTACAACGGGCTGTTGATTTCGGGAACCCAGTTGAACGCCTCGAACGCGGCGCAGAACGCGATTATCCAGAGAAACTTCCCGAACCGGATCGCAACCCGGCTGTTGCCGGGAGGCGCCGGCGTCGGTGGCACCCCCGATGCGCCTTCGGCGCGGATGAACACGCCCTACACCCAACAGTCCCACGCGGGCTTCCAGTACGGGATCAAGCAGAACCTGGCCGTGTCGGTCGACTTCGTGCGCATCTTGGGTCTGAACTACGACTGGGGATCGGGCCTGTCAACCCCATGGGAACCCAACGCGCCGCTGCCAGGGGCCACATCGCCGTCAGGGCGAGTGTGCCCGTTCGCCCGCCAGATCGTGGCGCAGTTGGGGTTACCGGCAACGGCGGCCA
>JAPOYW010000001.1:881-3440 GCA_026706425.1 Gammaproteobacteria bacterium | reverse complement strand
GCGGTCGATCACGAGAGCAACCGGTAGCGGCGCTTCCGCGTCGGCAGGAGTTCAATGATGTCGACGTAGTGCTGCCCGACACGGAGGCAGGCATGGGCGGTCAGCATGTGCCAGCGGTCGTACTGTCAGAGCATCCGCAACTGTCCGTTCCCGCCTTCGACCCTGCATCTTTGAACCCGATAGGGTGGGAACGGGACGTCAATGACCGGATCGGTGCCCTCGGGTCGCCACATCTGTTACCGACAGGAGTCAGCGCTGACCTCACGGTGTCATTGGCCGATCTAGAGAAAGCCCGGCGGTGTCACCACCTTGTCGACGTTCAAGGGTTTCATCGGAGCACCGTGGAGCGGGCCGGGGCACTGGTTCGCCTGGCGGCGGGCGGCATACCGGTTCATCTGGCCGATGGCGATGACGAACTCGAACCGTTGTTGGGAGCCGAGTTGCATCATCTGATGAAGTCGGACATTCATGGCAAGGGGGCAACCGAGCGGGAGCTTCTGAGCATCGCGCTTAGACGATGCGCGTTCCGCGGTCACACCCTTCGAACCCGAGCCCGGCAAGTGAGTCGAATCGCGGGGCTTGATCTTGCGCCAGAGCCGACGGTGTCCGTCCTGCTTGCGACGAAGCGGCCCACTCACCTCGACCAAGCACTGCAGAACATCGTCAGACAGACCTACGAGCCCCTAGAAGTAGTAATCGCGCTCCACGGCGGCGGATTCGAAGACGCTGCCGTGGAGCGCGCCATCGCCCAATTGGACATGCCCGTGACCGTCAGGCGCGTTGATGGTTCGGCACCGCTGGGCCTGGTGCTACGCATCGCCACCGATGCCGCGAGCGGGGACTTCGTCACCAAGATGGACGATGACGACGTCTACGACGCGTTTCACATCGGCGACTTGATGACGGCGTACGAGTTCTCCGGGGCGGAACTCGTCGGCAAGTACCATGAAGTCAACTATCTGGCCGGTTCGGACCAAACCGTGGAGGTCCAGCGAGGCTTGGGGGAAAGGTACGCCTTGCATGTTTCCGGAGCGGCGTTGCTGATGGCACGCCAAGACCTGTACCGGTTCGGGGGTTGGCAGCGAATCCCGACGCGTGAGGACAGCGCCTTGGTGGACGAAGTGCTCCGAGGTGGCGGGACCGTCTATCGGACACATGGTGCCGGTCTCATTTGCATCCGCCACGGGCAGCACCATGGACACACCTGGGAGGCATCGGACGACTACCAGACAGATCGTGCCGACGGTGTCCACGACGGGTGGTGTCCTTGGCTTGCCGGTATGCCCGATGCCCGTTTGCCTCTCTAGAAATACGACCTGTCCCGGGGTTCGTTAGCCGTGCCGCGAAAACCGCTACCCCCGTTCCGCTGGAGCTATGCGGACATGGTTCTGCATCGGGCGAAGCGGATCAGAGACGTGCGCGATGTCTGGTGGTTCCTGCGCTGGCTGGCGGGAGTGGTCCGACTCCGGTTTGGGGCAAGTTCCTCCGCGGCTGCGGAAGTTCGTTCCCATACGCCGAGCGTGTCCATCACGATGGCGACGAACCGTCCGGAAATGGTGTCCTGGGCGGTGGACAACGTGCGGCGGCAGAACTACCCGCATCTGGAGCTTGTTCTGACACTCCACGGGGACGGGTTCGACGACCCGCGGGTCAACGCGGAGTTGGCGCGTCTGGCCATCCCTGCCAAGACTGTCCGCGTTTGTGGGGCCGCCAACCTGGGAGATGCGTTAGCGGCCGCGACGGCGGAAGCGGCGGGTGAATTGCTCACCAAGATGGACGACGACGACCTCTACGGGGCCGATCACATCCGTCAACTGGTTTCGGCATGGCGGGAAACCGGCGCACGGCTGGTGGGCAAACTGCCCGAGTGGACCTACCTTTGCGAACACAACGTCACGATACGGCGCTACGCCGGAACCCGGGCGCGGTATCGCTACCGGATGTCGGGCGGCACGATGATGATCACGCGCGCCGATTTCGATCACATCGGCGGTTGGCGTTCCGTTCCCCGAGGCGTCGACACATGGCTCCTGGACGACGTGATCGCGGGAGGAGGGATGGTCTACAGTGCGCCAGGTTGCGGCTACCTTGTAATTCGACACGGCCGAGGTCATACCAACGACCGGAAAGAGGAGCACTACCTGCGCCTTGCGGAATCCGTCTGTGACGGTTGGCGTCCATCGCTGGCGGGTATCCCCGACGTTGCCGACGCCGGATCTTTTCCAGGTTTCGATTGCCGCAGCGCACCGTAGGGACGGGGCTTGCCCCGCCCGTGTTCGTTTTCGATAAACGGGCCGAATGCGTCAGCGCGGGCGACCATTCCATTAAGGGTCGCCCCTACGGCGGTCAGGATATTGCGTACCAAGCCACAAAGGCCGCGACGGCTGCCATCATCCCGGCAATCAAGTCGTCGCTCATGATGCCTAAACCGCCCGTGACGCGAGTATCGACCCAAGACGCGGGCCAAGGCTTGACGATGTCGGCGATCCGAAAGAGCACGAAAGCTGCGGCTACCCAGGGAATCGATTTCGGCATGAACAGCAGGGCGAACCACATGCC
>JAPOYW010000001.1:0-871 GCA_026706425.1 Gammaproteobacteria bacterium | reverse complement strand
CGTCGAGGACGATGGCTCGATCGTCGCCAAGACCATAGCGTTTCACGGCACTTTCGACGACTAACACGCCGAAGAAGAACACTGCGAACGTCGCAATGGCCCGGATGGTGTAGTCCAGATGGGCGAACGCGAACCACCAGATTGCGGCACCGAGGACCGATCCGACCGTGCCCGGGGCGACCGGGGCGAAACCGCAGCCAAGTCCGGTGGCGAGTAACACCCGCGGGTCGCGAAGTTCGCGCCAGGTTAGCGCGACTGGTTCGCCGTTGCCGTTTGTCGGTCGCGCTGACGTCATTTGAAGTGGCGGTATCCGGGTCGGACGTCGGCAGCCTCCCCGTGCCGTGTCCAACTCATTCCGGGACGAACGTCCCGCTGGAGGGTGGCGATTCGGGTGATACGAACTCCATGCTTCCGGCTGAGCGCCTCGACGACACGCTGCGCGTCGCGATGGGCCGTAAACGCCAGTTCGTAGTCGTCTCCCATTGCCACCGCGTCGTCGGCCGTTGCTCCCGGATAGAGTGGAATACCGTCCAGATCGACTTCGCACGCCACCCGGCTAGCGCGACACAGGTGATCCAGATCGGACGACAACCCGTCCGACAGGTCGATGGCGGCGCTGGCGACGCCCCGCAGTTCGATGCCCAGTTGCAGCCGGGGTTCCGGCATCCAGTATCGCTTTACCGGCGAGTCGTCCTTCAGCGCAACCAAAGACCATTCGCCAAGGTTTTCGTCCGCCAACGCCAGACCCGCACCACCCAGGGACCCGGTGACATAGACCTCGTCGCCGGGCCCGGCCCCGGCGCGCGTGATCGCCGTCCCGTTCGGCACGTGCCCGTGCACCGTCACGGTAACGCTCTGGGGTCCCCGGGCG
>JAPOYW010000690.1 GCA_026706425.1 Gammaproteobacteria bacterium | reverse complement strand
ATGGGACTTGCGTCTCCCCCGACGGCGCCGGTCTCTTGGATCCCTCGGTTCGACCCTTACCCTTGGAGCAACTAGGGCGCCGATTGCTTCGACCAAGCTACCGGAACGGTCGCCAGCGGCGAGACGTCTCGCTAACAGGTGAGCTCCCACTCCGTCTGGATACGGGGGCTCAGCCCCCAACCAGCTTTCCTCGATCAGCGCCCACGCGCTTGTCCACGGTTCGTCAAGGCCCTCCTCACATGCCATTTGCACAACGTGGACAGCTCCCACGCGTGCTCCCTTGTCGTGAGGGCGGAGAGCTAGCGCCCACCCAATAGTTTTCGCCTCGCGCACCCGACCGGTCAGGAACCTGACCGTCGTTTCGAAGGCCTCTCGTTCTTCGTGAGTTAACGAATGCCTATCGAGCATCACCGTCCACGACTCGCGTTTCCATCTCTCGCGACCTCGTTGATCAGCGTCAGCCACCCCAGTTCCGCGTTGGTAGACGCGACGATATCCGCCATGCGCCAACGTTCGCGTCGGTCGCCTCTGCGAAAAAGGTGAGCGAACAGTTCCCGATCCACTTCCTCGGAGTCCTCCAACGGTCTTCTCACGATTCTTCGCATTGTCCTGTACACATCCTCAGGCCGACCGTTGATCGGCGATAGCTTCGCCCAAAGGCGAAGCACATCGTGCAACTCGGCATGGCCATCGTCACTGCTATATGGAATCGGCGTGATACCACGGGCATGCCAATCGGCCAAGACGGCCAGGTCAGCGGAATCCTCGCCGACGAAACAGAATCTCTCCTTGATGTCGAGGAACCTTGTACCGTCGGCCGCCACAGCGTTCAATAGATAGCGCATTGGCGCATCGCTTGCGCTGTACCCGACAAGCACTAGGTGGTAAAGCCTCGCGGCGTCATAGATGAAATCGGGCACAACGCGGCGACGCAGGTAGAACTCTCCGAAATCTTGGTCCGTCAGAACCAAATCCGAGGTACCTTGCCCTCGCGTCGTCAACGCGCCGTGGGCGTGGAATACTCCAGAGAACAGACTTCGCCTCGTCGGTCGTGGGATACCAGCCAAAGCGTACGTAGTGGGCCGCGGGCGCACCGCCCGCTCGAGTAGCAGGTCGAAGTTCGTCGTCACTACCGATACGGCACCGCCACGATCAGCCAACCGCATGATGGCTCGATGGATTGGCGCAGGTCGAGCCCCGTCCTGGCTGAGAATAGACGCAACGGCCCTTCTGACGTTGCTCTTGGGATCGTCCGACCCGTCCAGTCGGCGTTCTAGCATCCCAAGCACGACGTCGTACTCACCTTTAGCAAACTGTCGTACCTCCGCAACCTGCTGCGGCTCCAAGTCACCGCCGTCGGCCTGCCTAGCCGGGTCTGCACGCACCTCTTCCATCACCTGATGGACAGGAGGGTCGAGCACGCCGTAGACGTCTACGACCAACTCCTCGAAATTCGGCAGGCCTGCAGGCATCGAGACGCCTGCGCCGCAAACCAAGAGCACCTCGCCGCGCGCATGCGCCAACAGCAAACGTTCAGGGAGGGCAACAACCCCCGGACCGAGCGCTATGCTTCGGTCGCTGACATCTCCGATCATGCCCATTGCAGTGCCGTACGACGTCACTCGCTCGACCCGACCCGGCAGCGGCGTTCAATGAACCTGATGCGCATGGCATTCGGGTGGCCGGACACCCATCGCAGCCTTTCCGCTAGCTCCTTCCCATGGCCGTGCTTGCCCGAGCAGTCGCGTTTCCTCGGAAACGGGCACGGGTACTTTCGGAAACTGAGGCTTAAGAGCCGGTTCGATCACTTCACCGTCCCGGCTGACGAATACGAAGCCATCGTCCCCGGCGATGATGTGGAAGGCACGGTGGTGCAGCAGCCGGTGGTGCGCGCTGCACAGCAGCACGAGGTTCTCCACCCGCGTCTCGCCGCCGTCGATCCAGTGCTGGACATGATGCGCTTCGACGTAGCGCTGATGGGGACAGCCGGGGAAGCGGCAGCGGCTGTGGTCGCGCAGCTTCAAGGCGCGCAGCAGCGGCGCCGGCACGATGCGACGCCGGCGTTCGTAGTTCAGCACCTTGCCCTGCGCATCCTCGATGAACTCCGTGAGGTCGGCGTCGCAGGCGATCTGGCGGGCGTCCTCTTCGTCGACGCCCCAGTCCGGCTCGACATGGTAGCGGGCACCGCCCTCTGCCGCCCGCTCGGCGAGCTCGTTGCGGTCGATGGTGAGCACGACCTCGTAGCGCTGGCCGGTGCGCCGTTCCCGGTTGGCTGGGCCGTTCGCCAGGTAGTGCTCGGCCACGTCCACTAGCGCGTCGGCATAGCGTTGCTCCGTGTTCGAGAGTGCGAAAACCACCGAGGCCGGCAGGTCGTCCGATTCGTCGGCCGCCTCGCCGGCAATGTCCGCGTCCAAGCACTTTGCTTCCTCGGAAACGTCGCCGAGACCGTCGGCGACCACGGCGGGCTGCGCCAACGCGGAGCCGTCTAGGTGTTGCCCGTTCCTGTCTACGGGGACGAGCGCGGAACCGTTCGTTTCTTGCTTCGCGACCTGCTCCGGCTCCCTCAGTCCGGCAACGTGTTCGGCATCCGCAGTCTCGCCATGTGCCGGTTCGGCACCGTCCGTCACGGCAACAGCACCGCGCTCTCCCGGCATGAGGGACTCGGCGTACGCCTCCCGTTCGTCCTTCCGGGCGTCGACGACCTTCTGCAGCGCCTTGATCACGAGTGCGCCGCGCTCGGCGGGCACTGTCGCGGTGACCACCAGCATGCCGTCCTCGTAGTGCCAGTTTAGGCTCCGGCGCTGCTCGCTCGGGATCCGCTCCATGTCGCTCCGGTCGACGCGTTCGTATGTTCTGACCAGACTCTCAAGCTGCGCCGCACTGCTGCGCCCGGCGATGTCCAGCAGCATCGCCTCGGTGTCCGGAGTCGCCACTCGGGTGATGGCGCGCACCTTGGAATAGCTCAGGGCCCCGTCGCGGAACGCCGCATCGACGCGCGGCAACCGGACGAGCGCCCGGCCGATGCGTATGCGCTCGCGGGACGCGCAGGGTCCCAGCCCACAACGGTGGTCTAGCCAGTTGCCGAGACTGCAGTAGCCGCGTTCGTCCCAGCTTCGGGTGCGGTCCATGGCTGCGATTAGCTTGACGAAGCGCCAGTCGGCGAGGTTGATGTGGGCGGCCGTGTCGGTGACGGCGCGACGCAGTTCGGCGGGGTCGTCGGGGATGAAGTCGAGTTCCGGGGTATCTTCGAGGACAAAATAGTCGGCGTCTTCTGGAATGAACTCGGGGTATGGCACGGTTTCTTCGGAGGATTGATACATCATTGTGACTATCGAGAAGTGTCGCTACAGAGTACTGTATACACTATCAGCACAATTCTCGTTTGTCTTTGTTTTTGATTGACAATATTGGAAACGGATCGTGGCGAACCCAACCAGTTCCACTGTTCC
>JAPOYW010000656.1 GCA_026706425.1 Gammaproteobacteria bacterium | reverse complement strand
ATGATCTTGCAGTTTCGTCCCGCGAAGTCATTGGCGAGGCCTGCCATGTCGCCGAGTTCGGTGGTGCACACCGGCGTGAAATCCTTCGGGTGCGAGAAGAGGATCGCCCAGCCGTCGCCGATCCAGTCGTGGAAGCTGATCTCGCCTTGCGTGGTGTTGGCGGTGAAGTCGGGTACTTCGCTGTTGATGCGTAGGGTCATGGTGTCCTCCGCGTGCTCCTTGTTTAGTCAGTGAACGGGCAATGTTACTCTGTGCCGGGGTAGGGCGCACCATCGGCCGGCTTCGCAGCCCTTCGCGAGGTACAGGAATTTCAGCCAATTCGCACACGGTGTCGGGCTGATCTCGCTATCGCTGTCTGCACTCGTCGGCGGATGATCCGCAGTTCGCCCGCCGGAGTTTCGTTGTGGTACGTTCAGATGATGCGAAGAGCAAGTCCCCCTGCGGATCGAGCTGCAGCTGCCGGGTTCCGCAGGATGCCGTTGTCGGTTATCCATGCCGAGGCGCTGTACCGTCCGGTACCGCCGGTCGGGTGTGACGACGACGGCTATCCCTTTGAGGACGAAGGGGTGTCGGAGAGCAGTGCGCACGACGAGCAGCGCGGCTACGCTGCGGCCGCCCTGCGCCAGCGCTACCTCGACGATCCCAGAGTCTTCGTCGGGAGTGGCCAGGTTGTGCATATCGAACGCGGGAATCGCGCCGCAATGGTCGAACCGGACGTGTTCGTCGCCTTCGACGCGGTCAAGCACCCGAGGCTGTCGTACAAGATCTGGGAAGAACCGGGGCCACCGGATTTCGTGTTGGAGTTGGTGTCGTTCTCCAATTGGCGCACGGACGTGTTCCGCAAGCCGGAGCTGTACGCGGACCTTGGCGTGCGCGAGAACTGGTTGGCCGACCCCAACGGTGGTCGTGGGGACGGGGGACCGCCGCTGGTCGGCTATTCGTTCAAGCCGGGGGGCGTTCGGGAAGTGCAAGACGCGACGCTTGCGGGCTACAGCGAGGTGCTTGAACTGGAATTGGTGGTCGACGACGGCTACTTTCGTTTTCGCGATCCCAACACCGGTCAGGTCCTGCCCGACTACCATGAAATGACGGCAATGCGGGACGACGCCGAGGCGCGGGCGCAAGCGGCGGAAGCGCGCCTCGCGGAGCTTGAGCGACAACCTTAACCAACCCGGTCACGGAGCCTAGCCACCGTAGCGCTAGAGGGGCGTCGTCAGCCGTCGTCCAACGTTCCGAGCCCTGCAGAGAATCCGGCGATCGTTTCCGCGATCGGCCGCTTGTGGTAGGAGTGCAAAGCAAAGGGTTCATCCTCGTCGGCAACATGGTCGTCTAGTTCCTCGCCGAGCTCGATGAGGCTTTCGACATGGGGCCTCGCCCGGTCCCCAAGGTCGTGATCGCTTGGACCACGGTCACTAGCGCGGCGTCACGTCTGTCCAGGTTCCTCATCAGGGCCGCCAATGCCGCATCGCTTCCGGACAGCGCGAGACCCTTGGCGGCAACCACGGCGATACCGGGATCTCCATCCAGGGCCGCAACGTAGATCTCGTCGGCTGCGTCACTCCTAAACCGGCCGACGAATAGCACGAGCGCCATGCCGTGGTCGGGGTCAGCGCGCTCCGCGTCGATGAGAACATCATGGACCACTGGATCTTGCGGAAAGCAGGCAGCCAAGGCGGCCCATGCCAAGGACCACGTGTCAAGCCGTCGCCGTTCGGCATCGGAGAGGGAAGCGTACTCGGCCTCGGGGTCCGTCCAGTGCCTGGTTTGCTCCGCACCACTCCTGAGGAAGTCGATCAAGTGTCCCCTGAGACCGGGCACGTTGGAGAATCGACGGCCCAAGGATCCCTGCCGCAGCTGCGACTTCGCGAAGTCCTCCTGGATGTCCAGCATCATGTCCTGCACCGAAGCCAACATCGCGATGAAACCGATCTGGCGGAACGTCTCCTCTAGCACCTTGGGGTCGTCGCTGCTGATAGCGTCTCGGACGACGGCTCTCGCCTCCTCGTCACTCTTGACGTTCGCGAAGTCAGGTAGCTCCTTGCGTATCAGTTCGGACCAGGCCGCACCCCATGGATCCGACTCGGTCTCCGCCGGTTGGGCCCTGGCTCCCGAGCCAGCTATGGCCAACAGAAGACTTAGAGCAAAGACACCGGTTACCGCGGTCGATGGCATCGCAATCGCCTCTATTTGACCTGAGCCATTGCATGCCACTAGAGGACTACGGGTTGCAACGTAAGGATGCAAAGTGCCAATCTCCTGTTTGTCCGGTCCCATATGGTGATACCCCATGGTCCAGTCGAAGCGAATCGTCCAAGCGCTGAAGGGCGTGTTGAAGGAACGCCGGGTGTCCTACGACCAGGTTGCCCGTCACCTGGACCTGTCGTTGAGCAGCGTCAAGCGGCTGTTCTCCACGGGGGGATTCACCCTAGAGCGTATCGAAGCGATCTGCGACTTGGCGGGCGTCGACATACTGGAACTGGCCCGCCAGGCGGAGGCCCAACGGCTGGAGGTCGCGTCGTTGACCCAAGACCAGGAGCGCGAGCTGATCGGTGACCCGGCCTTGTTGCTGGTCGCCATTTGTGCGCTGAATCGCTGGCGCTTCGGTCGGATCGTACAGCACTACCAACTATCGGAACCGCGCCTGATCCAGCTCCTTGCCCGCCTCGACCGCATGGGCCTGATCGAACTGCTGCCGGGCAACCGCATCAAGCTCCGGGTAGCCAGGAACTTCGCCTGGCTACCCGGCGGTCCCATCCACCGCTATTTCGTGGACCATGTCCAGAGCGCCTTCCTGTCGGGTCGGTTCGAACCGGATCGGGACCTGCACCGATTCGCCTGGGGAATGCTGTCGGCGGAGTCGGCGACCGTGCTGCGGGAGAAGATGGTGGAACTGATGGAGACCTTCGACGACCTGACCCGGGGCGACGAAGTCCGACCAAGCCAGGAAGGCCGCACCGCTGGAAGCTGCCTGCTGGTGGCATTGCGGCAATGGGAACCGGCGGGATTCCGGGCGATGCGGCGTACGGAGTCGATTGCATGACTTTGTAGGGGCGACCCGAACGCGTCCGAAGGGCGCGCCGTCGCCCGCATCAAGGTACTGCAGGAGGCAGCAGGAGGTCAGTCGGTGCCACGAGAATGCGGCAGCATTCTCGAAACGCGCCCGTAGGGCGCGCCGGGACGGGACAAGCCCGTCCCCTACGATTTTCGCGCAGGCCCGCGGTCCGGCCAAGGAAACGCCAGGCGCAAACGCACGTAACCGGGGGATCATTTCTCACAGCGAACATGGGCGTTGGCTGGCCTCGCGGCACAACCGGAGTACGGACAATGGGCATGTACCTGAATGCTGTTGGAGTAGCAATGCCCCCGTTTGGATTGGACGTATTCGACCTGGACACGATTGAGGGCACGTCAGGGTCGTGGTACGTTGCCACCACGTCCGCAGTTTCGTCT
>JAPOYW010000333.1 GCA_026706425.1 Gammaproteobacteria bacterium | reverse complement strand
CGACGATCGGAGAGGCTTCGGGCCCGGTAGGCAATCGGGTACCGGTAACGACGATGAGCTCCTCCTTCATATCCTCGTCGTCGTCCTGTTCTGTCGCCCGGTCGGCGCCGACACCCGTCGACGCGACCAGCACGGCGGCGAGCGTGGCTCCGATGCGTCCCAGCAGCGGTCTTCTCTCAATCTCAGGTTCTTCCATTGGTCCATCCTCCGTATCGGCTGGTTCAGCAGTCCCATCGAGCGAGATCTGCAAGACCCGTTTGTCGGAGAGTCCGCCTGCAATCCCCGTGCCCCGGAGCAGCGCTTCCACGGCTTGGGTCAAGGTGAAACGCCCAACGACCTCGTTGGCCTGCCGGCCCTGGGCAAGGTCGTAGGGGAACAGCACGATGGTGTCGGTCTGCTCGGCCAGCCGGGTGAGCGCCTCCGCCGCGTCCAACGACGGTATGTCGATGTCGTAGCGTGGCTCAGCGGTCGTGGCACCCCATGCACACGAACAGCCGATGATCAAGAACGCCACCAGCACGGCATCGCCAACCGATCGCCCTCGTCCCCACCTGCCGGACTTCCCCGGGTCCCCTCTCACCCTGTCAAACGGCCTCGTCACTTGTATGACTAACAGGAGGACGCAACCCGCAAGGAGATTGGCATGGTCTCGGCAAGTGCGATCCGCCACCCGAGCCACCGCAGCTATCTGTCGGCGGTGATCTCGATGCGGTCGTCGCCAATGCGGGTGACCCGCAGGCCGAAGTTGGTCTCGAGGGCCGCGATCATGCCGTCGGTTTCGCCGACCGCGATGCGCCCACCGATCCGGATGGCTCTTACCTCGGGATCCGGGATATCGACCGTAACCGTCGTATAGCGGCTGATTTCCGCCACCACGTGCTCGAGCGGATCGCCAGCGAATGTCAACAGGCCATCCCGCCAGCCGAGCTTCTTCTCGATGTCGATCGGCTCGACGGTGCGGATCTCGTCGATCACGGCGGCGCGTTGTCCAGACCGCCAGATCGTCGTCTGCTGCCCGACCTGCAAGGTACCGAGCACCTCGAGAGCGTCTATGGCAGGGTCGTGGTCAAGGCGTCCTGCGGGAGGCGGATCGCGGGTCGCCGCGATCTCGACGCTTCCCTCGGTCACCAGCACATCCACGTCGCCGTCCTTGATGTGGACTGCGAACGCGGTTCCCACCGCTTGGATCCGACTGTTTACGGCGTAGACCCGAAAGGGGCGTTCCACGTGCCGCGCCACCGTGAAGTGAACTTCGCCCGCCTGCAGGCGGATGTCCCGGTACCGCTCGCCGTACTCCACCAACAACCGGGTGTTGGTGTTCAACCGGGCGACGGAGCCGTCGGCCAAGGTGATTGTCCGCTGTCGACCGACAGCGGTTGCGTAATACCCGTCGCCATCGACCCCGCCGGCCGCCTTGTCGACGCCGTTCATGTTCGTGCCGATGGGAGGGGTGTTGGCGATGAAGACAGCAACCCCGGCGAGCACGGCGGCAGCGGCGATCCCAGCGACCATCGGGCCGAGACGGGTACGTGTTCCCTCCGCGTGTCCGCGCGCTTCCTGTCCCGGTTTGTCCAGCGGAATGGACAACTCGGTCAAGACATTGGCCCTGCCCCAGAACCGCGCCAAGCCACGGAGTTCCTTGACGTGCGCCGGGCTCCGTGCGAGCCACGCCCTGAGTTCCTCCCGCTCGTCGGCAGACAGCGTTTCATCGCCGTCGAGCCTGATCAGCCAAGCGCCCGCCTCCGCCTCGACGGTGCGCCGGTCGGGGAACTTGAGAAGGGTCGGTTTCATCGTCTGCGTTCTTGCCCGACCAAGGATCTCAGCACGGAACGCGGCTTTCGCGCCGCGCCTTCCCGTCGCTCCACGTAGGCCCGGCAGGCAAGCACGCCCTTGAGCATGTATTTCTCCACCGAACTGACAGACAAGGCCATTCGCTCGGCAATCTCCTTGTGTGTCAGTCCGTAGACTTTGCGCAAGATGTACACCTGCTTGCATTTCTCCGGCAAGTGGGCAACGGCCTCGCAGTGCAGGCCCAAGGACTCCTCGGCTTCGACGTGCTCCTCAAGGGGAGCCTCTCCCCTTAAGACTACGGCGGGCCCCAAATCATCAATCAAATCGGTCATCTGGCGCGATTTCCGCGTCAGCTTGGTGAGCGCCAGATTCCTCGCCGACCGGTACAGGTAGGCTTCCGGCTGGTCGATCCCCCTGCTCTGCTCGGCGACGTAGGCTCGCAAATACGCCTCCTGGGCGATGTCCTCGACGTCCTCTCGTTGGGTCAGGAGACGACCGAGAAGGTTCTTGATCGAGCCGTGGTTCTCGACGAAAGCACGGGTGACCCCCGACAACGCCCTGCCGTTGCCCGCCCTGGTTTCGGTGGACTCCGCCATGGCAACCTCCCGGACCCCCTCTCGGACCGTCGCCGTAGCATAACGACCTGACCGCGGATGTTCGAGTGGAGAGACAGTGGTGGTTCGACGGGGTCTAGCCGTCAAATCTCGCATCGGGCAATATTGCAGGTCGATCAAAAAGACCATTGGGGGGTATTGATGTTGGTGGGTGAAGACTCTCGTCGTTCGGTATCCATGCTAGTTCCCGGGTGCCGAGTGGCCGGGCTGGCGATGACCGTGTTCTGCACGTGCTTCGGGCTCGGCGGCTTGCCAGCCCTAGGGGAAGAGGAATCCGAAGACGAGCAGCAGGACGGCTTCGTGCTCGAAGAGGTCATCGTGACCGCCGATCGGAAGGAACAGTCTTTGCTGGACACTCCCGTCTCGGTGACCGCCTTCGACAGCGACATGATCGAGGACTACCAGATCACCAGCAACAAGGACCTCGAGGTCCGCGTACCGGGTCTGCAGTTCGGACTGGACAGCCCGGCCACGATCCGCGGCATGGGATCGCTCTACCGCGGCCTCGCCGGCGACGTCGCCGTGGCGCAGTATTCGAACGATCTCTACTTCGACGAACCCTACGGCGTCGTCAGTTCGTTGTACGACATCGACCGCGTAGAGGTGCTGCGGGGGCCGCAGGGCACGTTGTACGGGCGCAACTCCATCGGCGGGGCCATCAACTACATCAACAAGCGGCCGGAATGGGAATTCGGCGCCGGGACAACGGCAGAGCTTTCGACCTTCAATGGCCGCCGCCTGAATGGCTTCGTCACCGGCCCCATCACTGACAGCGTTGCCTACCGGTTCACCGTCGAGTGGCAGGAGACG
This sequence comes from Gammaproteobacteria bacterium, assembly GCA_026706425.1. Lineage (GTDB taxonomy): Bacteria > Pseudomonadota > Gammaproteobacteria > Pseudomonadales > Azotimanducaceae > VXYL01. The sequence continues at coordinate 249 of JAPOYW010000333.1, read as the reverse complement.
GACGGCAACCAGGAGAACATCAGCGGGCCCGACCTCGGCGCCAAGGGGGACTACAACTTGAGCCCGCAGCTTGCCTTCCAGCATGGTCCGGTGACGTTGAACCTTCGCTACAGCTCGTTCGAGCAGGACGCCAAGAGCGAAGTCCGGGTGCCGGTTCGCTACCCGTCCACCCGCGTCGAGTTCCATCCCAATCCCGTCGACGGCCAACCGAGCCCCGAGCGCAACAACTACTATTTGTACCCGAGGCCG
>JAPOYW010000528.1 GCA_026706425.1 Gammaproteobacteria bacterium | reverse complement strand
GACCGGTTCGGATGCTGTCACGGCGTGGTGCGACGAATTCAATCTGCCCGGTTCCTGGTACCAGGGCAACGCGTCCGCGCTCGCCGTCTTCGGGATGACCGATGGGTCCCGCTACTGCTATCGAGGTTCCTGGTCCGCCCAAGGCGCCGCCACGCCCTGGGAGGCCGAGTGGCGCATCGCCGGGAGCCTCGGGACGGCGATCTGGGATGGTCGGTCGGCACCCTACGCGGAGGTCGTGGCTGGTACCGACGGCTTCGTGCGCCCCACCAAGCGCCTGGAGACCACCGTCGACTGGAACAGACCGAGTGGCCACGCCGGCTGCCTGGACGAGATGGTCACCGCGTTGGTCAAGGGCCAGCGACCCATGACTCATTCGGGGGACAACGCCAAGAGCCTCGGCATGGTCCTCGCCGCGATCGAGAGTGCCGGCACGGGGGAAAGAGTGCCGCTGCGTTTATAGGCCCCGACTCCGATAGGCTGACGGCACAGCGGCCCGTCAAGTGGCCTTCGAGGCTAGCTCCGTCTCGAAGGCTTCCACGCCACTTCATCGGCTTCCACCATAGACCACCGATGCCAGCCGATTCCTCGCCCGCCATCGCACCGTCCGTACCTGGCGGGACCGCGGTCCAGATCGGATTGGGAAGCCACGCGTACGCCTCGAAGCCCACCGGCAGGAAATCGCCGACCGTCCAACTCGGGCCGCGGACGGACAAGCCGGCCAGGTCCTCGTGGGTTGCAGGCGTGTAGATGGTCGGGATGCTCTTCTCGCGGGGACTGTCCTCCGCGTGCTGCGCAAGCCTGATCATGTAGAGCACACGCAGGAGGTCGCGTAAGGGCCGCCACTGCATCAAGCGCAACAGCCAGGCGCGGACCTTGCGATCAGTCGAGGATGTTCTCGCCACCGTCTTCGAGTCTCTCCGGTCGCTTCCAGTAGTTGAACTGGGGCGTGAACTCGTCCACGCCGGCCAAGCCCAGGAGCGGCCATACGGCGCAGTAGAGATCGCCGGGGCCGAACGAACAGGCGTTCTTGCGCAGAATCTCGCCGTTGTTGCGCTCGTAGACCACCGCACCGGGGTAGTTCTCCGCCTCGCCGTAGACGCCCTGTTCGCGGATGTAGTCGCCGCCGCCGTGGGAGGCCAGCCGGAACCGCCAGCCCCGGGAGTTGGCGAAGGTGCGCTGCACGTCCGGCGGATCCTTCGAGACAAGCACCACCGAGAGTGCGGATTCCAAGTGCGGCAACAGGCCGTTGAAGCCATCGGCCCACAACGTGCAGTAGCGACACCCCTGGCCCATGTTGTGGATGACGAGCAACCGGTCCTTGTCGGCGAAGAGGTCGAGGAGCGTCGTCTTCCCGGCTCCCGTTTCGAATTCGTAGTTTCGAATCGCCTCGCCTTCACTCGCCTTGCGCAGAACGGCGAGTTCGCTCGACAACTCGCCGATCTGGCGTTCGATCGCTTCGATTCTGTCCTGGCTCACCACTTCCTTCCTCTATGGAGCAAATCCGCAACCCGTCCCCGCGGGTCGTTCTCTGCGCACCGTTCCGGTCAAGTGCGCATGGCCCAGAGGCAGCCGCGGCGCATGATTTCCCTGGCCTGGGGGACATCGAAATCCCGGGCCACATGCCCGAGCGAACTGTAGAAGACCCTGCCCGCCCCGTAGCGCTTCTTCCAGGCAACGGGCATCGTGACGCCCTTGACCCAGTCGATGCCCCAATGTTCGCCCTTGAAGGTGGTGGTCGCCAGCACCTCGTTGGACGGATCGACGTGCATGAAGTACTGCTCGGAGTGCATCTCGAAGTCGTCGAGGCCGGCGACGATGGGATCGTCGCTGGCGATATTGACCTCGTAGTCGATGACGCCGCCCGGGTGGCAGATGAACTGGCCGCCGACCATGAACTGGTACTCGACGTTCACGCGGAACGAGTCCGCCATGCCGCCGTGCCAGCCCGCGCAACCGGTGCCGGCGCGGATCGCCTTCAGCAGGCCGGCCTCCTGCTCGCGGCCGATCTGGGACATCGTCCACACGGGAACGAGCAGATCGATGCCCGCCATGAACGACTCGTCCGCCAACGCCGTTAGCGAATCGGAAACGGTGACCTCGTGGCCCTCCGCCGTCAGCACGTCCGCGAAAATATGCGCGGTCTGTTCGGGTTCGTGGCCGTTCCAACCGCCCCAGGTGATGAAAACGCGTCCCATGATTACCTCGTCAGTCCAATTCGCCGTTCGCGAGTCCGCCCGGCAGCGGTGCCGGTCTGTCCGGACGGCTTAAGAGTTCGATGTGTCGTCCCTCGGCGGAGGAACGGCCGAACGCGGCCATGATCTCCAGGATGTGGTGGGCCAGCCGCCCGTTGCAGCGGTGGTCGCGCCCGGTGCGGATGCCGACGCACATGTCGGCGAGGCCGATGCTGCGCATGTTGTCCGTGTAGCCGTGGGTGAGTTCGCGGTCTTTCCACTCGCGGCCGCTGGACACGCGCACGGTGCCCCCGAAGCCGTTCGGATCCGGCGCCGACAGGCTGGCATCGACGCCGTGTATCTCGATGAAGCGGTTGGAGTGCAGACGCACGTCGAAACTCATCACCACGGTCGCGACGACGCCGGAGTCGAACTCCAAGGTCCCTGCGGTGTGGGTATCGACCTCCACGTCGATCGGTTCGCCGCGCCGAGGCGCCGAACCGATGACCCGGGTTTCGCGACCGCGTGTCGTAATTGCCGCTACGCGTCGAACCGGACCCAGCGCATGGACCAGCGCGGTTAGGTAGTACGGTCCCATGTCGAAAAGCGGGCCGCCCCCGGACTGGTAGTAGAACGCCGGGTTGGGGTGCCAGGCCTCGTGGCCGGGTCCCATCATGAACGCCGTGGCCGCGACCGGCGTGCCGACGGCGCCGGCGTCGATCAGACCGCGAACCGTCTGGTGGCCGCCGCCGAGGAACGTGTCCGGCGCGCACCCCACCCGAAGTCCGGCGGCGTCCGCCGCTTCGAGCACGCGTTGCCCTTCCGCCACGTCGAGGCCAAAGGGTTTCTCGCAGTAGGCGTGTTTGCCGGCTTCAATGGCGGCGCGGTTCACCGCACCGTGGGCGGCGGGAATCGTCAGGTTCAGGATGACTTCCACGTCGTCGCGCCCGAGCAGGTCATCCACGGACATTGCCGGCACACCGAATCTCTCTTCCGTGCGTTGGGCTGCCGAGGCGTCGATGTCCGCGCAACCGGCGAAATGAAGGATCTCGAACGTGGCGGCGGCACGGAGATACGCCCCGCTGATGGTGCCGCAGCCGATCAAGCCGATCCGTACAGGGTCCATGGTGCTTCTTCCGCCCGAGCGAGTGATGTCAACGACGAGAATGCTCGTGCAGTTCGACGCGGTCGTAGATGGCGGTAACGTGCTTGAAGTCGATAATAAGGGAATGGGAAACGTGGCTCGAAGGATCGTGCAGGTGATATTTGAAGCGCTTCTGTTCGGAACCCTGCAGGAACGCGTCGTAGTCCCGCG
>JAPOYW010000074.1 GCA_026706425.1 Gammaproteobacteria bacterium | reverse complement strand
CGGACGCTCCCTCTGCAGCGGCCCGGGGCGTCGGCACCGCACGGCCCGGGTGCTGCGAGAGCCAGGCTTCGGCCCGACTGGCGGTGCGGTTGTACACCGTAACCCGATGTCCGGCAGCCGCCAGGTGTCCGGCCATCGGATAGCCCATGATCCCGAGGCCAACGAAGGCCACGTCCCTGCTCTCCGCCACTTGCCTTCCCGCGTATCGAACAAGCGAATCACCTTACCACGCGGGACGCGGAGCGCCACGAAATCGCGCCAACGCCCGGTGGTAAGCTCGTTTCCATGTCGCGCCGCCAACTTCCCAGCGTCGACCGTGTCCTCAACGACCCGTCGGCATCCCGAGCGGTCGCCCGCTGGGGCAAACGAACCGTCAAGTTGGCGCTTCGGGCGGTGCAGGACGAACTGCGTGCGGCACCCGACATCCCCGCGTGGGCGACAAGCGCCAATGGCTACCACGACGCCATCGACCACTGGCTGCGCCGTCACGTGGGCCGGGGATACGAACCGGTGTTCAACCTCACCGGCACGCTGGTCCATACGAACCTCGGCCGCAGCCCGCTATCCCCTGAGTTGGCGGCCCAGGCACTCGAAGCCGCCACGCGCCCACTCGCGCTGGAGTACGACCTCGATGTCGGCAAACGCGGCGACCGCGAAGGGATCGTCGCGCATCGCCTGCGGCTTTCGACCGGCGCCGAAGCCGCCACGGCGGTCAACAACAACGCCGCCGCCGTGATGCTCGTTCTGAACACCCTGGCCAGGGACCGCGAAGTGCCGGTCTCCCGGGGCGAACTGATCGAGATCGGCGGCAGCTTTCGGCTCCCGGATATCATGGAACGCGCTGGCTGTCGGCTGAAGGAAGTCGGCACGACGAACCGCACCCACGCCCGGGACTACGAGAATGCGATCGGCGCCGACACCGCCTTGTTGCTGAAGGTTTACCCGAGCAACTACCGGGTCGAGGGTTTTTCGAGCGAGGTGGCCGTCCGCGACGCCGCCGAGATCGCCCATCGCTACGACCTGCCCTTGTGCGTGGACGCGGGCAGCGGCGCCCTCGTGGACCTTTCACGGTTCGGACTGCCGAGGGAGCCGCTTCCCGGTGACCTCCTCGACGCGGGCGCCGATCTCGTCACCTTCTCGGGCGACAAGCTACTCGGTGGCACACAGGCTGGCATCATTGTCGGCAAGCGCAACCTGATCGACGCGCTGAACGCCAACCCGATGAAGCGCGCCCTGAGACTGGACAAGGTCGCCCTCGTGCTGCTCGACGCCACGCTCAAGGCCTACGAAGACGAAGCACCCGCTCTCGAGCAGATCCCTCTATTAGGGATGATCGCCTTGCCCATCGAAGAACTCGAGGAACGCGCTCGGTCGGTCGCCGAGGCACTTGCCCAGGTCGCCGGCGCCCAGGTCTCGGTGGAGGCCTGCCAATCGGAACTCGGCAGCGGCGCGCTACCCGGCGAAGCCATCGAGAGTCGCGCGGTGACCGTTGCCTTCGACGCCCCCAAACGACTCCTGGCATTCGAACATGCGCTGCGGCAATTGAATCCCGCCGTAGTCGGCCGCATCGCCGGCGGCAAGCTGATTCTCGACATGCGCGGCGCCGCACCGCTCGATGAGTTGCTTGTCGTTCTCGAGGACCTCGCTTGATCGTCACTCTTGCCGGGCACGTGGACCACGGCAAGACATCCATCGTGCGTGCCATGACCGGCGTCGACACCGACCGGTTGGCGGAGGAGAAGCGCCGCGGACTGACCATCGACTTGGGGTTCGCCTACACCGACATGGGTGGCCGGCGGGTCGGTTTCGTCGACGTCCCCGGTCACCACCGCTTCGTGCACAACATGGTCGCCGGCATCGCCGGCCGCCAGTACGCCCTGCTCGTTGTCGCCGCCGACGACGGCGTCATGCCACAGTCCCGGGAGCACCTGGCGATCATGCGCCTGCTTGGTCTCCGTAGCGGCGTCGTGGCGCTCACCAAGATCGACCGCGTCCCACCGCAACGCGTCGACGAAGTCCGCACCCAGATCCGCGCCCTGACCGGCGGCACCTTCCTCGCCGATGCGCAGATCATCGCCCTGTCGTGCGAGACCGAGGCGGGCGTCGAGGATCTCCGCGCCCACCTCGAACGGGCGGCAACGGCATTGCATGTCGAACCCGATGACCAACCGTTCCGGCTTCCCATCGACCGCGCCTTCACCGTCCGCGGCAGCGGCGTGGTCGTGACCGGCACCGTGGTCTCGGGCTCGGCCAAACTCGACGACCGCCTCGTGCTGGCATCCACCGGCGATCCGCTGCGGGTCCGCGGTCTCCACGTTCAGGACGAACCGTCGACCACGGCCGAAGTCGGCGACCGTGCAGCGGTCAATATCGCAGGCACCGGTGTCGACGACGTCGGCCGGGGCGATTGGCTTCTCGACCCCGCAATGCGCGAGCCCGTACCCCGGTTCGCGGTGCGTCTCGCCGTGCTGGAGGACTTCCCCCGCCGGGTCAAGCACAACGTCCCGTTGCATATCTACCACACTACGAGCCACACCCAAGGCCGGATCCTGCTCATCGAAGGCACTCCAATCGAACCCGGCGCTACCGCCATCGTGGATCTAGCTTGCGAGGAACCGCTGCACGTCAAGGTCGGAGATCGAATCGTCGTCCGCGACCACGATCTCGGCTGCACGCTCGGCGGCGGCCTGGTTGTCGACCTCGTCGTACCAGCGAGCCGCCGGCGCTCCCCCGATCGCCGGAAACGGATTGCTGCCGCAGAGCCCGAAGATCCGATTGCGACGCTGGCCGCCTTGAGCCAACGCGAACCGTTGCGGGCAACCGCATTCGCGCGTCACTGGAACCTGGCACCTCGACGACTGGACGAAGTCATAAAACAACTGAACCTCGCCGTCGTCGAGGGACACCTGCTCCACACGGATCTGCTCAGCGCGACGAGCAGCGCGATCAGCGAGAAACTTGCCGATCACCACCGCCGCCAGCCGGACAGCCCGGGACTCACCGCCGAGGAGATCTGCACAGGAGACGCCGCCGAACGTCACACCGGACGCTTGGCCCTAGCATGGCTCGTTGAGCGCGGGTCGCTCCGCGTCGAGAGCGGTCGCTACGCCGATGCCCAACACCAAGCAGCCATTCCCGCCAACGTCACGCGCCTGTTCGAGGATGTCCGGTCCCTACTCGACTCCGTCCAACCCGCGAGTCTCGGCGACCTCGCGAAGCGTTTCCACCGACCCTTCCCCGAGTTCGAGCGCGAGATGCGCGCACTGACCGCGTTCAACCTCGCTGTTAGGGTCAGCGACACCCGGTACTTTCTCCCGGACCGGCTCCTAGAACTCGGCGAGCTCGCCAGCAAGCTCAACGCACGGGCACCGTTCACCGTTCGTCAGTTCCGCGACGCCTCGGGCGTCGGCCGCAACGTCGTCATCGAGGTTCTCGAGTACTTCGACGGCAGGGGCTTCACCCAGCGCGTCGGCGACACCCGCCGCGTCGTCGG